>SDWN01000581.1 GCA_004195305.1 Neptunomonas sp.
GAACATACATCGCTCTTAACCGGAGATGTCCTGGCCGATGGCAGAGATGTGAAAAAATTCATCTCTCATGATGTAAACAGGGATGGCAACATTGCCGCCGTCATTAAGCCTGCTGCCTCCAGTGAAATTCATTACGGAAGTGGACTCTACCTCAATCACTTAAGGGGGGGCTTCGAACCCATCCTGGGGATTGGAGACAAGTTTCATCAGGATCAGTATGAATCGACCGGCATCATGGGTGATATCAGTTTAGATGATGAAAATAGCCTTTTATTGACAGCGAATCATCTGACAGGAAGTGCGCCGCGATCCAGTCTTTTTCACCTCCCAGGATCCATGTTGTCCAACTCCAGGCAGGTCATGAGTACAGGAGATTTTGTTAATGGCTCCGATGAATTTGTCACTGGTTTCGGGATTGTCGATCATAATGCCGCTGGCCACTTTTCCAGCACCATTTCGCATGCGCAGTCCGGCCTTGTCGGGGCAGTTAAGCAGCCCGGTGCAGAAAATCCGGTAAACGGTTTGTTACAGGGGCATCTTGCTAACCCCAATGATCATTTCCTGCTGTCAGCAGGACCTAATATCTCAGCGTCTACTCATACCGCCAGCGTTCATTATGGTCCGAGAGTGGCTTCGGATGGAATGATCTACTCAAAGATCGCTGATCAATACAAGGAGTCACTCATCGCTGGCGACGAGGTGATCAAGACAACTGATGGAGTCTCGTCTCAAGGGGATAAAATATCCTCCTTTACACCCGGCTGCACAGGAGCCGACGGCGCCTTCTATTATACCGAATATTCAGAATCTGAGAGCGGCCTGCACACCGTGTTGTTTGCTTATGATGGCGTCGAACATAAAGAAATCCTTTCAAGCGGCAATACGCTTTCGGATGGTGGTTCACCTGTAAGAAATATCTTGTTTTCCACAACGACGAATCATGTTGCTGATGACGGTAATATCGTATTGCTTTGCGAATTTGCCGACAAATCGACTTCTATTGTTGTTGGAATTCCAGTCTAGGGAGATATCGCATGGCGAACTATCATATTGACAATACCAAGATAGGAACGGGCGAAACAGCCAATATCGCTGATTCCAAAGCAATTCCAATCTACGAATATTTCCACTTCCCCGAGAATTGGTCAAAAGCGTTTGATTTTGACCTTTTGAAAATGAATAAAGATGTCGAGATTTCCATATTGCACGGCAAAGTGTCGACCGATGCCCAGCTGAGTCTCGGGCTTGGCTTAGCTGGACCCAACTGGGCGGGCACTATGGATGTGGAGGGAGACGTCAAAGATAAGACCCTGTTGCTGGATATTACCAACGATCAATTCGTTGCCGGGATGCTGATCGGAGCCGATGCCAGTTTAACTCTTAATCTGGCCTTTCAGTATAAGAGAGAAACTTTCGAATTTGATTGGCGCCATCCGTTTAGTTCCCATTGGACCTATGCTTGGCACGATCTGCTCCGGATTAACAAGGTCATGCAGTTCGACCTTTTAAATGCACTGGCGACCATCGCGGTTGATGGTGTAAAGATTGTAGTAACCTTGCTCAAGCTGGTCCCCGGGCTTGGGAAAATTGCCAAACTGATGCCGGATGTAACCTATCCTAATCCTCGGACCTTCAACAGCGGCATTTCAAGCCATGTCAGCAACAACTTCCTATTTTCTGGAGGTCTGGATTTCCCTACCACCTTGGAGGCATCTTTCAATCTGATAGATATAATCGAAGTCCTGGGGAAAACTGGGGTGGAAGTCGTACAGCCAGAGTTGATACCCATTGTTGAGGTTGAAACAAAGCTCGAAAAGCTTATGAAGTGGATCAAACCGTCATTTTCCACGGGGCCTATCTTTGGCTGGAATTTTACGACCTATCTTAGGATCTCTGGTATCAATGCCTATTGGGGGGAAGATAAGCAGAGTTTAAGTGATATCACTACTGTAGGGTCGGAAATTAAAGCCTCTCTTTCAGACGCTGCTCCTGAAAACGCGCCCGATAGCATAGGGATTGAATTTGATCATCGACCAACTATAGACAATACGCTGGGTTGGTGGATTGAACTTACCTGGTTGAAGATATTTTCCGTGCAGCGTGAAGTCCGTATTAGCCCAGGAGACATCTCCGCCGACTTTGCGGTTCCAGCCGGAAACGCCTACACCTACGAAATTCGAAATAACGTCGGTAGTCAATCAAGTGATGACGTTGTCGTGACCAGGGTCGCTGACTGGATTATTGAATAAGGGAGGTTAGTGCGGCATATGCAAATAAATATATCATCACTTGAAGATCTGGCTGTCTGCTTGAAAAGCGGCCGGTTGTCACTGAAGCTGACGGTCTTGCAGAAGGTTTATAAACAACTTGAGCATGCCAACACGTGCGGAAAAAAACTTCAACAGCCGCTCATTGACCTGATTTATGAAAGGTATGAAGAAACCGATGACAAAGAGGAGCGCACCTGGTGTACCTGCATCCTGCTCCTAACAGAAGATGACCGGAAATTTACCATCGCAGAACAGCAATTTTTTGCTCATGATGACAATGCCATCCTCTTGCTATGTGCTGATCAGATCACGTCTCTGCCAGCTTCTCGCCGTGCCACGATGCTCAGTAATCTGGTAATGAAAAATGGCAGTGCTGCCCGCCAGCGGTTGACTGCGAACCTGCTCAGCGATTGCCTGGCTATGCTTGAGCCTGATGTGGCATTGCGCGTGGCCATTCTTTCAGACCATCAATTACCTCTGAAAGAGGTGACCGACAATACTCTCGGTTTGTGGATCAAGGAACTTTCTGGGCCCTATCGTATGAACGTGCGACGACTTCTGGGCAAAAATAGTCAAGCCTCCTTCAGCGTTTTGCTTGAAAACTGGAAAATATTACCTACAGCTCTTGCGAGCTGGGTTATCACCAAAGCGATACAAAAAGAGGTCGATATCACCAAAAGAGTTGTTATGGAAATACTTGAAACCAGTAGGGATATCGGGTTGCAGATACATGCTTTGGGCGCGTTAAACCAGCTACCGTTTACTGAATGTGACGAGGCAATTCTGGAATCTCTCTACGGGCACAAAGATAATTCTGTAAGCGCAGCGGCACTGGAAGTCGGGCGGAACGAACTGCCTTGGGATAGCTGGCTTGCAGAAGGGGTTCCTGATGATCTGCGGTTGGCGGTTCTGAAAAGGATCACCAAAAATGAGCACAAAACAAGCATGCCGTTTCTTGAGAAGCTTCTGCAGGACAAAAACTGGAAAATCCGTGCTCGAACAACTGAAACTTTGATCGCTTTGGCTCCTGATTCCCTGAATATATTAAAGGCCCAATTGCGGGGTGATCACCTTGAAGCAAGGATAGGTGCAGTGCAAGCGCTACAGCGGCTGGGTGAAGAGAAGTGGGTGCTAGAGGCTACCGCTTAACACCACCGGAATAAATACACAGAATGGGAGAAACGTCCTTGAAAAGATTGCTGAAGATACCTTTGATTGTAAGTTTTCTAATGATTCAATCTGCGACAACCCTTGCTGGATTTGAAGATACAATATCCAACTTTGCGTATAATGTTTTCGAGAAGTCAGCCTCCGCTGGATCTGCTTTCGAGAAAAGTCAACGAATGGCCAATCTGAAGCTGGTAGAAGATGGTGCTGGCTACTATGTTTTTGATAACCATGATCTCCATGGCCGTCACTGGAACAGAATTAATTTCTGGTATCCCTACAAATCATACAGCCATGAGATGACAACGACTCTCGAACCAGTCCACATTAGAGTGGATCAGCTTATCGCTGATTTAAAAAAAGAAGCTAAAGACAAGGGGAATATTGAAATCCCCTTCTGGTGGGATCATCAGGATGCGATGTTGGAAAACGTCATCAGAGAGTTTGTTCATGCTGTAGGAACGGAAAATTTTGTTATCTCGTTTGTTTATAGCATGAGTACGCATAATATTTCATTTTATGTCAATGTGGACTCGAATGCATCGCATGACACGATACACAATACAACGCTGATAAAAGTACTAAAGGATAATATTAGACGGGTTCTTGCCGATCCTGATGCTTTTTCAAGATATGGTCGTGAAATCCGAGACAACTTCACAGTATCATTTGGAAAACCTTTAATCGTGTTTTATATACTTGGCACCGGCACTCTTTATCTCCATTGATGCGGATTTGATAGATGGCTCCTAAAATTAGGATCGAGCCTTAGATCGATTAAATTACTATAAGATATCCAAGCTTATCGAGAGGAGGACATGAAAAACACAAAGGTTGGCATCCGAGTCAGGCCACACGCATAATCCTTGTTGCGTTTGTGGTCAACGAATCTATCCTGACTTACGAAGATAAAAATCTAAAAAAGGCCCCCTATGCGCACAATCGGGAGCATGGGGTTGCGTCTTGCATGTTAAGAACCGTCATGCTGAATGGCTACCTGAACCTAGCACGTCTGCTTTGTCGATATTCCTGAAAACGTGTGGATCGTCGCCTGCGGTCGATTAGCTGACTTCATCAGTTGATCGATTTGGGTTTCTATCGAACCTTTAACTTGAATCAAATTCAATCAACAAACTGAGGTTAGGATTAACCTCAATCCGTATTCGTTGACGCCAGCCCTAAGGGGGAAATGTGGCGGTCTACCGCAGATGCGCCCATTGACGACATACCGGAGTGGATTTTCCAGGCCTGAAGCGTCCAGGTTATTTGCACTTTAGCGGACATCGTTAGCTGTATTGGGAGTTTTCTACAGCAGCGAGATGTCTAGCACAGAGGAACGCTTCAACTGCGCTTGTCGTAGTCACTATCCATACTTCAGTCACTCTCCGGGTAATCAGGGTGTAGACCCGTCTGTTGCTGCACTAACAGCATCATGTCAGGCACAGCCTTCGCCCTTTGCTTGCTGCCTTGAGTTGTTCCGCAATGCCACATTGAGCCACCGTACGGTGCCTTGTGCAGCGCTGACGCAAAATATGCAGCTGTGATTCCAGTTCGACAAGTTCGGCGCGGCGCTGGTGGACGGCGGCCAGGTGATGATCAATCAGAGTGTCGATTTGATCACAGTCGGCACCAGGGTTTATTAACAATGACAGCAATTGGCGAATCTCAGACAGTGGGATCTCCAGTGCCCTGCAGTGGCGTACAAAGAGCAGTCGCTCCAAATGAGCGTTTTCGTAGCGGCGATATCCGTTTGCTTCCCGTGAGGGCGCCTGCAAAACCCCCTCCCGCTCATAAAAACGTATCGTTTCATGATCGATCCCAGTACGGCGGCTAAGAGTTCCGATTCGCATGACGCAACCCCCCTTTTTTTGCGAGGTAAATGAAAGATTATAAGGGGTTGACCCTGTATCGACTAAAGGGTTTCCAATAAGACATTCAATTACGGAAAAATATGGAGATACTTATGGCTGGAAACTGTTGCAGTGTGCCTACGGGCTGTATTGGTGATTCTCCTGTGGGACGCCTTTTTCGGCGTGCGCTCTGGATTGCTCTAGTGGTGAACGCTCTAATGTTCATCTTTGAGCTGGTGGCTGGACTACAGTCTGGCTCGGTAGCGTTGCTGGCCGATGCCATCGACTTCTTAGGCGATACGGCCAACTATCTGATATCTCTGGTCGTAATGTCGATGGGGTTGCTATGGCGTGCGCGAGCGGCCTGGATCAAAGGGCTTACCCTAGTGCTATTCGGTCTGGCGGTGCTGGGCCGTGCAGCTTGGGGTTTTATTGAAGGAACGCCGCCTGAACCTTTAGTGATGACGGGTGCTGGCGCGCTGGCGCTGTTGGCTAACGCGGGGGTGGCGTTGCTTCTCTACCGCTTTCGCGATGGCGATGCCGATATGCGTTCGGTTTGGATTTGTAGCCGCAATGACTCTATCGGCAATTTAGCCGTTATGCTGGCGGCGGCTGGCGTGTTCGCCACCGGTAGTGCTTGGCCCGATCTGACGGTGGCCTGCATTATGGCGGCTCTTGCCCTTAGCGGCGGATTCAGCATCCTTCGTCACGCCCGTGTCGATATGCGGCGGGCGGAAGCTTACACCCAGGCAGCCGAGTCTAAGCACCCGGAATCCACACCAGCTACTGCGGCCAGTGATACCGCACAAGGAACACGATAATTTGGGCGATGGCGTTTAATTTGAATCCATCGAGTAATCAGGAAGGGAAAATACCTTCCACTAATTGATTGGGCAGTGCCAGCAGGGATCGGGATCTATCGATTGGGTGCCGAATCTTGCAGGTGGCACCCATTACCGCGGTAGCGGTATAGTCCTGTGCGGCCTTTGCTGACATTAGGAGAGGGCTTATTGGGGCATAAGCTTCAGAGCATTGATAATAATGTATGCACCAAGCAAGAGAAGGGATATAAAGAAAATTCGCTTAAAAATTTGTTCCGATAAATTCTTCCGTATTTTCTGCCCAACAATCATTCCAAGAACCGCTGGGGCCAGTGCCAACGTAGAAACAGCACCAAGTTCCAGAGTTAGCAGGCTGTTGCCCTGCAGTGCTATCGCGAGTGCTAGCGTAGAGGCTGAAAAAAGCATCCCCATAGCTTGAATTAGAGCATCACGTGTCAAACCGATCGCTTGTAAGTACAACACGCCAGGAACCACAAAAGAACCGGTCATTCCTGTCAGTACACCGTTCATGCAGCCTAATAAAGGACCAGCCCATTGCTCGTTCTTCCTAGACAGTTGGAACCTGTAACCAGCCAAATTTGTTATGGCATAGACAATTAGCAATCCACCAAGTAAAGCGGATAAGGTTGAGAGATCTGCTTTGGTTAGAGCCATTGCTCCTATCCATACAGTGACGGTTGCGGCCATTAAAAAAGGCCATATTCTTATCAGAACTTCTCGCCCGTTGCCTCCAACTACTGCCTGCCAGATATTGGTTGCGAATGAAGGCACCAACAGTAGGGCCATGGCTGTAGGCATATCGATAGTTACGGTCAACAGCGCAAGACTAACCGTTGGAAGCCCTAGGCCAGTGATACCCTTGACCGTGCCTGCAAGAAGGAAGGTTGCGGCGATTACAGAAATGGTTGGTACATCAAACATATTACTGTTCCATATCAGTAAAGTAGCAAGAGCAGGGCATTAGTGGGTACAAAGTGGTCATGACATGGACAACAATAACCTAGCAAACCCGTGCGAGCTAGTTCGTCTTTCTAGCAGGTTTGGTGTGGTACCCCGGTGGCGCTTTTACTTAAGATCCTGATATTGCGATAGCATTAAACGGTTGGGGGGTTAACTCGAAGATGTCAGGTCTAGGATCTGTTCACCGATCCGTTCCAGGCTACTGACGGTCAGTGTTGGTGACACTTCCCAGCTGTCGAACAGTGATGTATCACTGCGCTTTACCCAAGCGGCCTGCATCCCATAAGTCAGAGCTCCTATGACATCAAAGGGGCGGCTATTCCATTAGCCTGGTTCCGTTACAGACATTTAAATAAAATATCAATGATATTTTTGGTATCTGATTTTCGTCCTTTAGATCTTTCAGAGAATGCTGAATGTGAGAAAAACCTGAAAAAACCAGGTTGCTCCTCTGAGAGAGGGCATCACTGTAGTGGTTGTTACGGCTGGCATTTAAACGCGAATTGTTAACCCTTGAACTGGTTGTTGATGCGAACGATCTCATCCGAGAGGATGTGAAAGAACGCCGATGTCAGTCGCGATGCGGGGCGATGGGCTGGTTGTAGAATCGACACCGACAACGTCACTAGGGGGGCGAAGGGTCGGAACACCAGCGCCGAATTATCGCCCTGGTAATCAAAATAACTGCTGGCGGTTATCGGATCGCAGATGCAATAGCACAGCCCCTCTTCAACCAGTTTCAGGGCCGGTTGGAAGTTACGTAGCTCGAACCGCTGGTTGAGTTCTGCGCCTACGGTTTGGAACGCCTCGCGGGTGGCGACTAGATTGGGGTGCCCCTCCTGCAGGGTCGCCAGCGGTTTGCCGTCGAGATCGGCCGGGCCGATGACGACCTTGTTACTCAAGGGATCGTCGCGGCGCAATGCGCAGACGCAGTGCAGTTCAAAGGACTGCATCTCCAGTGCCCGGTTGGGCGCCGGCGTCTCGGCCAGCCCTATATCGTACTGCTGCGAGGCGATCCATTCCTCGATAATGGTTGATGCCCGCATCATCAATGAGACCTTGACCTTGGGCTTATCGCGGACAAAATCGGCCACCAACCGTGGCATCATAAATTGTGACGAGGCCGGCATGCAGGCGATGCGCAGTCGCCCCTCCTGCAGGTTGCCGATCTCCTTCATGGTTCGGGTAGATTGCGCCAGCCGATCGAGAACGGCTTCGGTTTCTTCCAGAAAATAGTGCGCCTCGGGTTTCTTGATCAATCGTCCGCGCTGGCGTTCGAACAGCGTTAGCC
>SDWN01000590.1 GCA_004195305.1 Neptunomonas sp.
GATCCAAGACCTGCCCCGCCAACGTACGCAACTGCTCCAGCCTGCTCTTTTCATCATCAACAACGGCCAGTCGCTCCGCTAAACGAATATAACGCCGGTACATTTTCATCCGCTCTTCGCTGCGACTCGGGGTGTCACGGGCCGCCTCCAAAAACAGTTGCGCCAAATTTAATAACGCACGGGCATTGTGGGGATCGTACTCAAACGCAAGCGTAAAATACCGAATCGCCTGACCCTGTTTATCTGCCAGATAATTACGCACACCTATCCGATTAACCTTGGCGCTCATTGCCGGGTCGAGCTTACTCGCTACCGGCTCTGCAGACCCGGCATGCACAGGCTTAGGCGAGGCGGGCACCGTCTCATCCAGCATGTCGGAGCGCAGCCGATCCAGATCAACCTCGACCCCGCGTAACTCGGCATGCTGTAGCGCCCGCTCATAACAGCGCTGCGCCTCATCGGCATCCCCAAGCGTTTCTTGCACTTTGGCGCGCATCAGCAGGGTCTGAATCGGCACTTCAGGGTCCCGATGAAAACGCTGCCCGGCTTTTTCAAGCAAGGTTTCTATTTGCACAAGCACATCCTGCCGCTGAGCATCACCGCCTTGCGCCATCTGCAGACGCTGTACGTTAGCCAGTTTGAGATAGGGCGCAGCACTATCCAGATAACTGCTACCACCCAGATGAATGCAGCGGCGGTAAGCCTTTTCAGCCTGAGAAAAATCATTGGTCCGCACCGCCAACCGCCCCAGCTCCATCTGCCGATGGATACTCAGTGGCGATTGCGACACCGCCGTCTGCAACGCTTTCTTAGACGCCGCCAAGTCGCCGGAAGCCTCGTACACCCGACCCTGCAGATCATACGCAGGAATCAGCAACGGGTGCTGGCTAAGCAACCCCCGCAGCAACTGCTGTGCGGGCTCAAACTCGCCCAGATGATAGTGGCACTCCGCCAGATGGAAGCCTGGCAGCAATGCCTTTCCGGCCCAGTACAGGGTTTCAAACACCTCCTTGGCATCGACAAATTTAGCTTGATCCAGCAACAGCCGCCCTTTAATCAGCTGAGCCTTGCTGTAACAGGCATCTGAGGGCTTGAGCAATGTGTCGCAGAGCGCGACTGCACGGTTGATCGCTTTTCTCTCGATGGCACGCTGGATCGGCTCCAACGCAGCACTGCGGACACAGAGCTGATGAATACGCCGACTAAGCGTATCGAGCGTGAAAGGTTTGGTTAACAGCTCATCGGGCTGAATTTCAATTGCAAACAGGACCGACTGTTGTGAGGCATCACTGGTCATTAGTACCCAAGCGCAGGTCGGCTTAATCAACCCCTTGTAGCGCGCCTCTTCCAACAACCGCAGACCCGAGTATGAGTCGTGGATATTATGACCGATGAGAATAATGTCGAACTCACCCGAGATAATAACCTCCAACACCTGCGACGAGATCGATGTCGTTGTTATCGAGGAGAAGCCCATGCTCTGGAGCATGCTTTTTACGGTCGCACGCAAATTACCGCTACTGTCGATCAGCAACACCGATTTGTTGCTGTAATCCGGACTTCCTAGCAAGCTCGAGCCCCCCTCGCAGCAGCACTTCATTTACCTACATGTTGAGCGCATCACAGGCTTACCCAACCCGACCAGCCCTTCCAAAAAACCTTGGCGATACCAGCGCGCCATTGTACCGCTGATAGTGCGGCAAACCAGCATTAGCTTGGTATCTTAGCGGCCTGCAGTTAAGAAAAACTAGCAGATATACGACAAATAGTTACAAGACAGACCGCAGTGCAGGTGCTAACTTTACACTTCGAAATAACGATGAAGAATTAGATCCCCCGCCTCGAAGCTGGACAGATCACTCACCGGCCCTGGCGTAACACAATAAGATCCATCGGCCCTGCCTCGCTCTCAGGCACGCCGTGTTCACTGCATGGGATTACGCAATGGTAACAACCTATATCAGCCACCAGGACTGCGGCCTTCACAACATGGGACCGGAGCACCCTGAAAGCCCGATTCGGCTCCTGGCGATCGCCCGTCAACTCGAACGCACCGGCCTCATAGATCAGCTCCAGCAGATGCAGGCAGTACCTATTCTGGAGGAGCAGATACGACTGGCTCACGCCCCTCTGCACTCGCAACGCCTGCAGATGAAGCTCCCCGAGAAAGGGATCATCTATACCGATGAAGATACCGCGCTCTGCCCACAGTCGCTACACGCCGCCAGCCTTGCTGCGGGGGCGACTATCCTGGGGGTCAATCGCGTCCTAAGCGGCAAGACCGACAATGTATTCTGCGCCGTGCGCCCACCCGGACACCATGCCGAACACAACCTTGCAATGGGATTTTGTTTCTACAACAACGTGGCGATCGGCGCCATGCACGCCCTCCAGCAGCCAGGCATTGAACGGGTGGCGATTCTAGATTTCGACGTCCATCACGGCAATGGCACGGTGGATATTTTCAAAGACAAGCCCGAGGTTTTGGTCTGCTCGACCTTCCAGCACCCCTTCTACCCCGAGCGCTATAGCGAGATCCAACGCCCCAACATCATCAACTGCCCGCTGCCAGCCCACAGTGAGAGCAACTGTTTCCGCCAAACCGTTGAGAGCAACTGGCTACCCGCACTCCAGACCCACAAACCGGATCTGATTTTAATCTCAGCAGGGTTCGATGCCCACTGGGAAGACCCGATGGCGGATCTGAAGCTAAACGAGGAGGATTACCGCTGGGTCACGCAGCTGATCATGGATACCGCTCGAATCTACTCCAGCAACCGGGTCGTATCGGTTCTAGAAGGCGGCTACAACCCCAGCGCTCTGGCATACAGCGTCCAGGCGCACCTTGAGGCACTGCTGGGCTACTGATCCACCCAGCAAACCTCTGCAGCATCACTCAGGGCGATACACCTTCACATTGGTGTAGCCCTGCTCTTTCAGATAGAGCGCATGCAGCTGACTCATCACCCCGCGGTCGCAATAAAGCAGATACTGGCGCTCACTGTCCAGCTTCACAAACTCAGTCGCCAGACTGTAAAACGGGATTTTAAGAACACCAACATCCGCGATAACGAGCGGATCACGCTCCTCCTCAACCGGGTGACGCACATCGATAATAATCTCTGACGACAGCACCTGCTGCTGATTTTCGACCTCAATTTGATCCTGAACTTCAGCTTCGATCTGATCAATGCGGACCACCCTGGCACTGACTATCGCTTGCTCCAGCACGTCAAGATCAAATGCCGCCTCCTCCTTTTCGATCCGATCACGCTTTGCATGCGTGGTGGGACGATCAGAGATCACACCGCAGTACTCCGGCATGGATTTGGCGAAGTCATAGGTTCCGATAGCTTTAGCCGTATCGATGATGTCCTGCTTGTCGGTCACGATCAGCGGACGCAACACCAGGGTATCGATCACCGAATCGATCACCGCCAGATTAGGCAGCGTCTGGCTGGAAACCTGCGCCACACTCTCACCGGTCACCAAGGCCTCGATCCCTAAACGCTCAGCCACCCGGGCGCCGGCACGCAGCATCATCCGCTTTAGCACCACGCCCATCTGAGAATGATGCACTTTGGTGAGAATCTCAGCCACAACCGCCTCGAAGGGTACCGTGACAAATTTAACCCGGTGCGAAGAACCAAATTTCTGCCATATAAAATGCGAAACCTGCTTCACCCCGGTCTCGTGGGCCGCACCACCGAGATTAAAAAAACAGTAATGGGTACGGCAACCGCGTTTGATCGTCATATAGCTCGACACGGTAGAGTCAAAGCCTCCCGATATTAACGACAACACCGCATCCTGGCTCCCCAAAGGAAACCCACCAAGACCGGGATAGCGCTGCTCAACAACAAACAATGACTGGTCGCGCACCTCGACATTAACTGTCACCTCGGGATGGTGCAGATCGACCCGAACAGCATCGGTATGCTGCAGCAAACCGCCGCCAATATAGCGCTCCAGATCGAGAGAACTGAAGTCGTGCTTACCGGCACGCTTGACCCGGACCACAAAGCGCTTACCCGCCAACTGCTCAGCATAGACCGAACGGACCCGTTGGAACACCTGTTCAAAATCACCTAACGGATACTGCTTCACCCGCAGAATATAGGCGATTCCCGGCGTGACCTGCATCGCTGCGGTGAGACGCCCCAGCTGCTCCGCATCCTCAACCTGGGTTTCTACCGTCACCTTATCCCACTGGGCACAGACATGCGCCTTCGGATCGATTCGGCGCAGCACAATCTGCAGATTAGATTGTAGCCGCTGGATGAAACGCCGCCGCACCGGCTTGCTCTTAATCGTGATCTCGGGAAATAGTTTGACGATAAATTTCATGGCGGGCGCGGCCTGATAATAGAAAACTAATAATTATACCCAAACCCCTGCCGCGGTTCCTACGACCGCTCGCTATCCATCTAAAGACGCCAG
The DNA here is from genome assembly GCA_004195305.1 of Neptunomonas sp. Taxonomy (GTDB): domain Bacteria; phylum Pseudomonadota; class Gammaproteobacteria; order Pseudomonadales; family Balneatricaceae; genus Motiliproteus. The sequence continues at coordinate 4,441 of SDWN01000590.1, forward strand.
GTGTTTTAGCACGCAAATAAAAAAGGCCCAGCTTGCGCCAGGCCCTTTTTATGTAGTGGTACACCCGAGAGGATTCGAACCTCTGACCGCTCGGTTCGTAGCCGAGTACTCTATCCAGCTGAGCTACGGGTGCATTAACCTGCAGTGCTGTTCAGTGCCATTGCGCCAAACAACTGCTTCATACGAAGCACGAACCCATTCAAGCAGATCCGTTTTTAATAAGTGGTACACCCGAGAGGATTCGAACCTCTGACCGCTCGGTTCGTAGCCGAGTACTCTATCCAGCTGAGCTACGGGTGCCCAAAACGTTGCCATAAAATGGCGGAGAGCGAGGGATTCGAACCCTCGATAAGATTTCTCCTATACACCCTTAGCAGGGGTGCGCCTTCAGCCACTCGGCCAGCTCTCCAACAACGGAGTCGAATCTTACCAGAATGGCGGAAGAAGAAAAGCTCTAATCCCAATTTATTCGGGGTTATTCTCGTTTTCTTTCTGGATGCGCTGATAGATCTCTTCGCGATGAACAGAAACATCCTTAGGCGCGTTAATACCGATCCTAACCTGATTGCCTTTTACACCCAAAACGGTCACTGTGACATCATCACCAACTATGAGGGTTTCGCCCACTCTGCGGGTCAAAATTAACATACTATCTCCTTATCCACTGTGCCCATCTGCTATATAGCTGATTATCGTATAGCTCTTAGTCCAACCAAGTATAGACCTCAGACAAACAACAGTAGTTACTACTCAAAAAAAACACTAGGACAGAAACAGGCCGTCCCCCGGCCCGCACACACATCAGGACTCCTGCACGACCTCAGCCCCATCCAACTCGAAAGCCGAATGAAGACAGCGTACAGCAAGTTCTAAATACTTCTCAGCGATCACCACTGATATCTTAATCTCAGAGGTCGATATCAACTGAATATTGATCGACTCGTTGGCCAACGCAGTAAACATCTTGGTTGCCACGCCGGCATGCGAACGCATCCCAACGCCGACGATGGAAACCTTGGCGATCTTGCCATCACCAATCACCTCACGCGCCTGAAGATCCAGACTGACCTGCTCCAGGACCTTACAGGTTTTGACGTAATCATTACGGTGCACAGTAAAGGTAAAATCGGTCGTATTATCCTCTGCAACGTTCTGCAGAATCATATCCACTTCGATATTAGCCGCACTGACCGGCGTCAAAATTTTAGACGCCACACCCGGGATATCAGGGACTCCCATGACGGTTAGCTTTGCCTCATCACGATTAAACGCAATGCCAGAAATTACCGGTTTTTCCACGCTATTATCATCCTCTATCGTGATCAGGGTTCCAGGCCCATCTTGAAAACTATGTAACACCCGCAGGGGCACGTTGTACTTACCAGCAAACTCCACGGCACGAATCTGCAGCACCTTTGAGCCGAGACTGGCCATCTCCAGCATCTCTTCAAAGGTTATTTTGCTCAAGCGCTGCGCGCCCTCAACCACCCTTGGATCTGTAGTATAGACGCCATCGACATCGGTGTAGATCTGGCATTCGTCAGCCTTCAACGCAGCCGCTAACGCCACCGCCGTGGTATCAGAGCCACCGCGCCCCAAGGTGGTGATATTGCCAGCAATATCGACACCTTGAAAACCAGCAACAACAACAACCAAACCCTCTTTAAGGTCACCACGGATAGGCCCATCGTCGATATCCTGAATCCGTGCCTTGGTGTGAGTATCATCGGTGAGAATTTTCACCTGACTACCGGTATAAGAGCGCGCCGGACAGCCACATTCGTTCAGCGCCATACACAGCAAGGCGATGGTAACCTGCTCGCCCGTCGACACCAGCACGTCCATCTCGCGCGCTGTGGGCTGCTCCTGTATCGTACTGGCCAGCCCAAGCAACCGATTGGTTTCTCCGCTCATCGCCGAGACCACAACCACAATGTCATCACCGTTTTCGCGGAATTTTTTTACCTTAGCCGCCACTGCCTGGATACGCTCAACCGTACCTACAGAGGTGCCGCCATACTTTTGAACAATCAGTGCCATTTGCGTATCTAGTCCTTGCTATGCTTGAGGGGTTAAACCCGCTGCTTTACCCACTGCGCAACTGAATCCAGCGCGGCTGTTAATGCCTGCGGATCAGTACCACCACCCTGGGCCATATCCGGCCGCCCACCGCCTTTACCACCCACCTGAGCGGCCACATGCTTGATAAGATCTCCCGCTTTTACTCGCCCGGTCAAGTCCTTACTGACACCCGCAAGCAAACTTACCTTGTCGCCCTCAACGGTGGACAATAACACCACCGCAGAACCCAACTTATTCTTGAGCTGATCCAGGGTATCGCGCAATGATTTAGGCTCGACATCGTCCAGCCTTGCGACCAGCAACTTAACCCCGTTAATATCAACCGCCTGATCCAGCAGATCATTACCTGCCGTACTCGCCAACTTCGCCTTGAGCTGCTCCAGCTCTTTTTCCAGCTGACGATTTCGCTCCAGCAGCACGCCAACTTTATCGGCGACCGCATCACGACCACTCTTAACCAGCCCGGCGATGCGATTTAATGCCGCTTCGCTATCAGCCAACCAACTCAAAGCCCCCGGGCCGGTCACCGCTTCGATCCGGCGCACGCCTGCGGCAATCCCGCCCTCTGCCGTGATTTTGAACAGGCCGATATCACCGGTGCGCTTGACGTGAACACCGCCACACAGCTCCAGCGAGACCAATTGCTGCGCCTGGCCCATACTGACAACACGCACGTCATCCGCGTATTTCTCGCCAAACAGCGCCATCGCGCCCTGAGCCTTGGCCTGCTCGATCGTCATCACCTCGGTAGACACGGGCAAATTAGCACGAACCTGGGCGTTGACCCGCAACTCTAACTGCTGCAACTCATCGACACTCAATGCGGCAGCGTGGGAAAAATCGAACCGCAGCCGATCTGCATCCACCAGCGAGCCCTTCTGGGTTATATGCTCACCGACGATATCCCGCAAAGCCGCGTGCAACAGATGCGTTGCCGAGTGATTCAGCGTCGTCGCAGTGCGCTTATCAGCATCAACAAACAGCTGCAGGTCAGCGCCGACCTTCAGCTCACCCTCAATCACCTTGCCATGATGCAGGAATGCCGCGCCCTGTTTTTTAGTATCCTGAACCAGAAAACTCACACCACAGCCATTGATCACTCCCTGATCACCGACCTGTCCGCCAGATTCAGCATAGAACGGTGTCTGCTTCAGCACCAGTGCGCCCTCCATTCCGGCCGTCAGCGCATCGACCCTGGCACCGCCACTTAGCAGCACCTCTACTTGGGCGCGTCCTTCGAGCGAATCATAGCCGCCAAAATGGGTGTCAATCTCGAGATCCAGCGTGTCTGTGTAGTCAACGCTGAACTGCCCCGCCGCACGCGCACGTTCGCGCTGAGCGGTCATGGCGATATCGAAACCATCCAGATCCAGACTCAGCTCGCGTTCACGCGCAATATCGGCGGTCAGATCAACCGGAAAACCGTAGGTGTCGTAGAGTTTAAACACGGTTTCGCCCGGAATCACCGTGCCACTTAAGCCAGTAATATCCTGCTCCAGAATGCGCATCCCCTGCTCAAGAGTCTTGGCGAACTGCTGCTCTTCTCGCAGCAGCACCTGCTCAATCCGCGCACACTGCTGCAGCAGCTCGGGATAGGCCGCCCCCATCTCTTGCGCCAAGGGCGCAACCAGTTTGTGGAAGAAGGGGCCGCTGGCACCGAGCTTGTTACCGTGTCGAATTGCCCGGCGCATGATCCGCCGTAACACATATCCACGCCCTTCATTGGAGGGCACTACATCATCGATCACCAGGAACGCACTGGAGCGGATATGGTCAGCCACTACCTGCAACGATTTACTCTCCAGATCCGTCGTCGCGGTGACGTCGAC
>SDWN01000889.1 GCA_004195305.1 Neptunomonas sp.
TCGTCGGCAGCGTCAGATGTGTATAAGAGACAGGTGCTAGAGCTGAAGAAATCCCAAGCTATCGCTTCGCAGGCGTTAGACGAGGCGGAAACCGATATGGTGTTAGCCCAGGCAGATTTGGAGCAGGTCCGCCATGATCAACACTTAGCCGCGTTGAGGCTGGCCCGGGCTCGGAGCATGTTGGCGTTACGCTCAATAAAGAGTCCCGTTACCGGTACTGTGCAGACGGTTCATATCTCTGCCGGAGAGTCAGTTGAAGACCGTCCCATCATGACGATCGTGCAGATTGATCCGCTCTATGTCGAAGTGATCGTACCGGTAAAAATGTTCGGTCAGATCAAACAAGGCGATCCATCGCATGTCTACCCAGAAGAGCCACTAGGCGGTGACTTTTTAGCCAGCGTGGTGATGGTCGAGCGGATTATCGATGCGCCCAGCGGTACTTTCGGAGTACGTTTGGCGTTATCCAATGCTGAAAACAAATTACCTGCAGGCTTACGTTGCAAAGTGGCGTTTGACTGACGTTACTTTGAGGTTTAGCTAGTTTTCGACGGTTGTTTTCCAACTTTGAAAGCACCACTCTGACAGTGCACCAATCAGACAGTGTTAGATGTCTGGAATGTCGATGAAGCCACCGTAAGGTATACCATCTGAAAGGCTATGTCCCAGTTAGTTGTTGATAAGTGATACCGTTCGAACACCCTAATGACAAGACCCTATAGCGCCGTGGGAGCTTGCCTGCAGGCGATTCTTTTAGCTGTTACTGCGTTAATAAATGACAAAATCGCCGGGAGCCCGGCTCCCACAAGGGCCCAGCAGATAACACCGTGGGAGCTTGCCCGCAGGCGATTCTTTTAGCTGTTACTGCGCTAATAAATGACAAAATCGCCGGGAGCCCGGCTCCCACAAGTACCTAGCCCCTCGTCAGGGCTTGGCCTCTGGGTGATTCTGGCTAGCAACCCAACAGCTAATTAGTACATAGCCAAAAAAACCGGCCTTAGCCGGTTTTTTTTTCAAAACACCTCATATTCTCAGCTGGGCTGTTCAATACCGACGATAAACCAGTCAGCATCCGCCTTGTCGAGTGTCTTAGTCAGATGCCAGATCTCATTGAACTCTGCGCTATCGGCACCCGCGCCTTCTCGCATCCAACCATTAAAATGAACACTCAACTGCGCTTCGCCCTGATGCTCACGAAAGCCCAGCAGTTCGGGGATAACCGAAACCAAGTCATTATCCAGCACCGCCTCACCCAGGCGCTCCCGCTCCTGCTCGAGCGAAACAAACAGCTCAGTCGAGCAATAGGTGCGAATCTGCTCCAGATCGTTTTGATTCCAGGCCAGCTGCAGCTGACCAAAATGCCCCCGCGCGCCCTCCAAAAAAGCGTCCTTATTAAACCACTCTGGCAGATCCAGCGTCTCTTCAGAAGCAAGCCCCCAAGATGTGGACGCAGCCGCATCAAATGCTTGCGGCTGGCGCATGCGCGGCTCCTCATGCTCGGCAGGTGGATGGCCTGCGTACTGCGGCCGGGCTGCGGCCTTGCTGCGGGCAAACAGTTTGAAGGCAACAAAGGCGATCAACGCCATAATCAGGATATCCATCATCTGCAACCCTTCAAAAGCGCCGCCGAAGAACAGCGCACCCAACATACCACCCATCAACAAACCTCCCAGCATGCCGCCCTTCCCAAGACCGCCTTTGGCACCTGCGGCGGTAGTTGATGTCGCAGCAGGCTGAGGAGCAGCCTTAGGCGCCGTGCTCACTTTTTTCGGCGTAGAAAACATCTTGCCTAAACTCGAACCACCGCCGAAGCGTTTGGCTTCAACGCTCTCCGGAGTAAACATCAGACCGATCACAAACACACAGCACAGGGTCATTAACGTACGCATCATCTATTCATTGCTCCGAATCATAAGAGGGGGGGCAGCTAATACATCAGCTACGGGCGTAAGGTTTTTAACATCGGTTACAGACTCAAGTTACAGACTCAGATCCCTGCTACTCGCAGCGATAAACTCTTTCTTTAAGTCTTCAAAACTTTGCACCGCAGGAAACTGCGGAAACTCATCAATCACATTCTGCGGAGCATGAAACAGGATACCCGCATCAGCCTCGGCCAGCATGGTGGTGTCATTGTAGGAATCCCCTGCTGCGATCACCCTGTAATAAAGGGTCTTGAACGCCAGCACCGACTGCCGCTTAGGGTTTGCCTGGCGTAATTTGTAATCCACGATACGACCACTGTCGTCCGCGATTAACCGATGACAGAACAGGGTCGGAAAACCCAGTTGACGCATCAGCGGTTGAGAGAACTCATAAAATGTATCGGACAGGATAACCACCTGGAAACGCTCACGCAGCCAATCAACAAATTCGATCGCGCCATCTAGCGGCTTCAAAGTAGCTATTGTGGCTTGAATCTGCGGCAGAGTCAGACCGTGCTCATCAAGAATTCGCAGCCGCTGCCGCATCAGCACATCGTAATCGGGAATATCTCGAGTGGTCGCCTTCAGCTCCTCAATACCGGTCGCCTGAGCAAACTCGATCCAAATCTCGGGAACCAATACGCCTTCAAGATCCAAACATGCGATTTCCACAAACATCTCCTGAGTCTGAGTAAATAAGGTGTGATATCAATAGGAATGCGAGGGACTCTACCCTGCTTTTTCAACGCAAGCAACGCCTGCTCAACCCAGCGGGAGCATTGCAGATCGATCCCTCAGAGATCGGGCAGCTCAATACTATTAAAGAGCTTGTCTCGCTCAGCTGGATTAGCACAGGCTACCGCCGCATCAATTAACTCGCGGGTCAGATGAGGCGCAAAGCCCTGGATAAAGTCATACATATAACCGCGTAAAAAAGTACCGCGGCGAAAGCCAATTTTGGTCGAGCTGGATTCGAACAGATGGCTGGCATCCAGCGCAACCAGATCAGTATCGATGCTCGGCTCGTAGGCCATACTGGCAATAATACCCACCCCTAGATTGAGCCTGACATAGGTTTTAATCACATCCGAATCAACAGCAGTGAACACAACCCGGGGCTCAAGACCTTTCCGATTGAACGCATCATCCAACTTAGAACGGCCTGTAAAACCAAACACATAGGTCACGATCGGATGCTTAGCAAGATCCTCGAGGGTCAGCTTTGTCAGCTGCGCCAAAGGATGATCTTTAGGTACAACCACTGACCGATTCCAACGGTAGCAAGGCATCATCACCAAATTACTGAACGTCGACATCGCTTCGGTAGCGATAGCAAAATCAACCGTGCCATCTGCAGCCATCTCCGCAATCTGCATCGGTGTTCCCTGATGCATATGCAACGACACATCTGGATACTTGCCAATAAAACCACTGATCGCCGGAGGCAGTGCGTAGCGCGCCTGGGTATGAGTCGTGGCAATGGCCAGACTGCCCTTGCGCTCATCACTGAACTCCTGGGCGATCTGCTTGATAGACTCGGCCTTGCGCAAGATCTCGCCCGCTATCTCCAGAATTGCCTGGCCCGCCTGAGTCACCCGCGTTAAGTGCTTGCCACTGCGGGCAAAAACCTCCACTCCAAGCTCATCTTCAAGCAACCGTATCTGTTTGCTGATGCCTGGCTGAGAGGTATATAGGCTCTGAGCCGTCGCTGACACATTAAGATCATGTTTGGCGACTTCACAGATATAGCGTAACTGCTGCAACTTCATAACTATCCCCTACACCTCATCAGACCACTCATTGCGCCCAACCCTTGAGCTTAACCCCGGAGCTTAACCAAGGCATTTTTAAGCCCCGGCTCCAGCGGTGCCTTAATAATCAATCGGTCGGGATTACCAGGCAAGCGTAACCGCAACTCCGCGGCATGCAGAAACAGACGTTTGACACCGTCTGCTTTCATCAACCGATTCAACTGCTCATCACCGTACTTGGGATCACCGATAATTGGATGCCCCGCATGCAGGCTGTGCACCCGAATCTGATGAGTGCGTCCGGTGACTGGCTTCGCCTCGATCAATGAACAACGCTCATAGGTCTCCATCAGGCGAAACTCCGTAATCGACACTTTACCTTCGGGATCCACTTTAACCACCCGCTCACCCGATTTCAGATCGTTCTTTTTAAGCGGCTCATCGACTTTCAACAACCGCTTCGGCCAATGCCCCACCACCAGCGCATGGTAAATCTTGCTGATACGCCCCTGACGCAAGTCATCGTGTAACGCTGTCAGGGTGCTACGTTTCTTTGCGATCATCACCGCACCTGACGTATCCCGATCCAGACGATGCACCAACTCAAGAAACTTACTCTGCGGACGGATCTGTCGCAGCGCCTCTATTAACCCCAGGGTGATACCGCTGCCCCCATGCACCGCCAGCCCGGAAGGTTTATTAATCACCAGCAGTTGATCATTCTCAAACAGGATAGCCTGCTCCAGGGTTTTAGTGAGGCCCGCCCCGACATTCGCCTGTGGCTTGTCTTCAGACAAGCGCAACGGAGGCACCCGGACAACGTCCCCGACCACCAGCCGGTAGGGTGCTTTGATCCGGCCTTTATTCACCCGCACCTCGCCCTTACGCAGGATTCGATAGACCAACGTTCGGGGAACACCTTTAAGGAGCGTCAGAAGAAAATTATCGATTCGCTGACCTTCGTTTTCCGCTGTAATTTCAACCAACTGAACGCCGCTCGTGGGCGCTTTCGGCTCTATCGTCATAATATTGGGAGATTCCGGCCGTGATTGCTGAGAAGGTGAATACCTGCTATATTATTGCGTCGCTTGGTAGATGGCATATATCACCTTGCGATTTCGGACTGCATTGTAACTGATTCCTGCCCCTCTGGCAGATGATTATCCAGGCAGCCGGTAAACAGATCACAGGGGTATCAGCAGATCCGCTGGTACCGAAATCAAGTCGTGCGCCCCAACGAACACTTTACGATTTGAGTTGATTTATGCCTTGTGTTGAGGTGAAGACGTCAGTAACCCATGGATTATGCGCCATCCCTTTAGGATCCTCGCATAGTAAATATAGTCCGCAGCTGTACACTTAACTACGCGCGCTAACGACTTATCCGAGATTGGTTGCTGTTCCCTTCACCGAGAGGTTAGCCACAGACAGAAACAGGCGCTAAAACGCCACAGAAGACTGACAGAACCATAATCTGGTAGCGCTAGTATCTGGGAAAACTGACTGCACGCATAAACATATCAATTCTAATTAGATAAAGATCCTCGTTAATCCAGGGCGGTGCGATTACTCACTTTAGAGTTAAAGAAGCACCTATGAAAAGAATGTTAATCAACGCAACTCAGCCGGAAGAGTTGCGCGTCGCACTGGTCGATGGCCAGCGCATGTTCGACCTTGATATCGAATCAGGCGCACGTGAGCAAAAAAAATCCAACATTTATGTTGGCCGAATCACCCGCGTAGAACCCAGCCTGGAAGCAGCCTTTGTCGACTTCGGCGCAGACCGTCACGGCTTCCTGCCGCTCAAAGAGATCTCTCGCCAATACTTCAAAGACACTAACGTTAAAGGTCGCGTCAACATCAAGGACGTGATCACCGAAGGTCTGGAAGTGATCGTTCAGGTCGACAAAGAGGAGCGTGGTAACAAGGGTGCAGCCCTGACCACCTTCATCTCCCTGGCAGGGCGCTACCTGGTTCTGATGCCAAATAACCCCCGTGCCGGCGGAATCTCTCGGCGCATCGAAGGTGAAGAACGCAACCTGCTTCGCGAAGCCCTCAATCAGGTCAATATCCCCGACAATATGGGTGTTATCGTCCGTACTGCAGGCATTGATCGCACCCCGCAGGAGCTGCAATGGGACCTGGATTATCTGAACCATCTGTGGACCTCCATAACAGATGCTTCAACCCAGAAAAAAGCTCCCTTCCTGATCTACCAGGAAAGCAACGTGATTATCCGGGCGATCCGGGACTACCTGCGCCAGGACATCGGCGAGGTACTGATCGACAACCCCGCAGTTCACCAGGAAGCCCTGGAATTTATCAAGCATGTAATGCCGAGCTACGAGAGCAAGATCAAGCTCTATAGCGAAGAAACCCCGATGTTCAATCGCTACCAGATCGAATCACAGATCGAGAGCGCGTTCCAACGCGAAGTCCGCCTGCCCTCCGGCGGATCGGTTGTTATCGATCCGACCGAAGCCCTGGTATCCATCGATATCAACTCCTCGCGCGCAACTAAAGGCGCCGATATTGAAGAGACCGCGCTGCAGACCAACCTGGAAGCGGCTGACGAGATCGCCCGGCAACTTCGCTTGCGTGATATCGGCGGCCTGATCGTGATCGACTTCATCGACATGACGCCAGCCCGCAATCAGCGCGAAGTTGAAAACCGCATGAAGGACGCGCTCAAGATTGACCGCGCCCGGGTTCAGATTGGCCGCATCTCCCGTTTCGGTCTGCTGGAGATGAGCCGCCAGCGCCTGCGCCCATCTCTGGGCGAGACCAGCGGCATCGTCTGCCCGCGCTGTAACGGCCAAGGCACTATCCGCGACATCGGCTCACTGTCGTTATCGATCATGCGCCTGCTAGAAGAGGAAGCCTCCAAGGACCGTACTGCGCAGATTCGCGCCAATGTACCGGTCAATGTTGCCACCTACCTGCTTAACGAAAAACGCTCCAACTTGATCGCCATCGAGAAACGTCATGCGGTTGACATCTTTATTGTGCCCAATCCGCACATGGATACCCCGCAATATGAAGTAACCCGCGTCCGTGATGACAACACCACCGCCGACGTTAGTTACGAAATGATGGCGATCGAAGAACTCAAAGAAGAAACTGTCACCACGGCCTCTGTCGTACGTCGCCCAGAAGCCGCCGTTAAAGGCATTACCCCCAACACCCCTGCACCTATCGCGGCCGCAGCGCAACCCGCGCCGACTGCAACTCAGGCCTCATCCTCAGAGGGACTGAGCAAGCGTTTGTTCTCAGCCATTTCGGCCATCTTCGGAGCCACCAGCGCGGAGCCGAAGCCAGAACAGCCCACTGTTAAGACCGAGAGCCCTAGCAGGCCCGCTCGCAGCAACCCAAACCAGCGTGATCGCGATCGCGGCAACAGGAACGAAAACCGCCGCAGCCGTAGTGGTGGTGGTGGTAGTAGTCGCAGAGATAGCCGCAGAGATGACCGCAGCGAAGAGCCGGTCAGCGCCTCCGAGAAGACAACCGAAAGCCGACCGCTCCGCACCCATAACGCAGCACCCACAAGCGACGATTCAGACCAGCCGTCTCGTCGTCGGCGCCGTAACCGCGCCAACGAAGGTAACGCCAATAGTGACCAGGGGCGCAATCGCAAGCTCAGTAACGAAGCGGATAACAGCACCACTGACAAGTCCGTCATCGCGGCTAGTGCGGAAACCGCCAGCACCGTCACGGTAATGCCTGCTAGCCCAGATACGGCCAGCAACGCCACAGCAACTACCGAAGAGCCGTCACGCCGTCGTAGCCGCAACAACAAGCGACGCTCCGAGCGTGCTGGACGCCGTACTGGCGAGCCAGGTAAGCGCGAAGAGTTGCTTGCCAAGATCGAAGCCGAGCAAGCCGAGGCTCAGGCGTCGGCAGAAACCAATGCTAAAACAGCTACCGACGAGTCAACGCCAGCCACCACCGCAGACGTTGCTGTCCTACCTGTTCCGGCCGACACGACTCAGCAGCCTGCTGCAGAGCAAGCCGATAGCCCCGTCAAGGCTGCCCAAGCTGTAGTTGAAACTGCTGTAGAAACGGCAGCTGAATCGGTAGTTAAAACCGTCACTAAAGCTGCAGCAGCCGTTGAAACTGAGACTGAAACTGAAACTGAGACTGAAGTTAAAACAGCAGCTGAAGTTAAAGCTACGGCCGAAACCGAAGCTGTCGTTGAAACAGAAGTTGAAACAATAGCTGAAGCAGGCGCTGAAACAGGCGCTGAAGTTGAAGCTACAACCGAAGCTGTCGTTGAAACTGTCGTTGAAACTGTAGCTGAAGCAGCAGTCGAAACCAACAAACCAGCCAAGCATACGACCGAGACTGAGAGCGCTCCTGAGCAGACTGCCAGCATCGAATCGGACCCAACCCCTGCCGATGTAGCAACCACAGAAGTGGAAGTGGAAACAGCAGCGGAAGAAACTGTGGAAGCGAAGGTCGAAACCAAAGCAGAGGCCAGCACCGCGGCAGAAGCTAGCGCTCCGACCCCGGCTGCAGAGCCCACTGCCGTGGTCCGTCGGGTACGCCGGAGTCCGGCCGCTGGTCGTCGACTCGCGTGACGACCAGCTTCGCGCGC
>SDWN01000894.1 GCA_004195305.1 Neptunomonas sp.
CACGCAAAGTGGCCAAAACACCCGCCACTAAAGACTACCCGGAGCACCCCTAGTGCGCACCGAATCACGTCAAGAGAAAACTAAATTTCCAGGCAGGCTACTGTAAAGCGGGGGTAGAGAAGGCGCTCATAGTTAACGCTATTGATTGAGTTGTAACGTTTTAAGCTTATCGAGCTCTCTTTCGGAATGACTCGCAGCCCGTCGCGCATGTCGTAATCTGGCTTTCATCAGCAATAAGGCAACTCCAGCTACAGCCAGACTCAAAACAACCCCCGCCAGAAAACTTAATACCAGCCAACGCGAGAGGCTGGCCTCAGGAAGCTGAATAAAGACCAGATCGATGGTCACTTGTTGCTGATTGTTTATGGTCAATAACACACCCGCCAGCAACATTGTAATTGCGATAGCGACGATCAATAAAATTTTAAGTATCCGCACAGACTCTGGTCCTCACTGTAACAACCATTCTCAAGGGAAGCGCTTCAAGCTTTCGTTAACCTGCTCGCGTAGCTCTTTACCCGGCTTAAAGTGGGGCACATGCTTCGCATCCAGTTCCACCGACTCGCCCGTTTTTGGATTACGCCCCACCCGGGGGGCCCTATAATGCAGGGAAAAACTACCAAACCCCCTTATCTCTATCCGCTCCCCCTGGGAAAGCGAATCGGTCATATGATCCAACATGGTCTTTATGGCCAATTCCACATCCTTAACAGACAGATGCTCATGCCTGTTAATCAGGCGTTCAATCAGTTCTGATTTTGTCATGATTTTCCTCTTGCTAGAGCCCGGTTACCAGGTTTGGAGCCTGCAATGCGCTGGACTAAAGCCTTGCAATGAGATCTCCCTTAAACCCGAAACCGCCCTATTAGCCATATAGTTGTGGCTGTCGCTAAACCATAAAACCGAGCTAAAAAACAATATAGCTCAATCCAGTTGATTATTAACAGAAATAGCACTTGCTTGGGTAATAAACAAGAGTATAGACGTTGTTTTAACGTTAAGCTCTGGGCTGCCGCCTATCTATTCAAACCAGGCGAGGGCGTTTTGTTAGAATCAATGCCCGTATCGATTGCAACACCTGGTCAACGGTCAAGTCGGTACAATCCAGCTCCAGCGCATCCAAAGCTGGCTTCAGCGGAGCCGCCGTGCGCTGAGTATCTCTGGCATCGCGCTCTAGAACATCACTCAGTATATCCGCAAGATTAGCATCAAAGCCTTTAGCTAACAATTGGTTACAACGCCTAAGCGCACGTTCATCAGCACTTGCGGTTAAAAAAATCTTTACCTGAGCCTCAGGAAACACCACCGTTCCCATATCCCGCCCATCGGCAACCAAGCCGGGGGGCCGGGAAAAATCACGCTGACGCTTTAACAGCGCGGAACGTACTGGCGCGACAGCCGCAACAATGGACGCAGCGCGCCCTGCCTCTTCTGTACGGATTTCTCGGCTGACATCGTCACCCTCAAGCACCACCTGCACCCCATCCTCTGCAACATCAAACCGAACATCCAGCGATGCCGCCAACGCCTCAAGCGCCACCGCATCGGTCAAAACGACACCCCGACGTAGCGCCGCCAATCCCAGGACTCGATACAAAGCCCCGCTATCAAGCAGCCTCAAGCCATATTCGCTAGATAAACGCTTAGCGATAGTGCCTTTTCCGGAACCACTGGGACCATCAATAGTAATGACCAAGGGGGCGTACTCACTCATCAGCTAGCTCCTACCCGAACACCCAAACCAACCTGTTTTGCAAGTTCAACGAAATTCGGAAAAGAGGTCGCCACATTGGCACAGTCATCGACCACTATTTCACCCTCAGCACACAAGGCCGCTATCGCAAAAGACATCGCTATCCGATGATCCCCCAGGCTATCAACCCGTCCTCCCTGAAGACGACCACCCTGAATGATCGCACCATCAGAGGTGCCCTCTATCGAGATACCCAACTGCGTTAGTCCGTCGACCATGGCCTGAATTCTGTCGCTCTCTTTGACCCTCAACTCTTCAGCACCGGTCAGCACCGTAGTGCCTTCGGCGCAGGCAGCCGCAACAAAGAGCGCTGGAAACTCGTCAATTGCCAGCGGGACCTGATCCTCAGGAATGTTAATCCCTTTGAGCCGCGCATAGCGCACTCGAATATCCGCCACGGGCTCGCCACCAACATCACGTTCGTTGCTCAAGGTAAGATCTGCCCCCATCGCCCTGAGGATATTGATCACGCCAATTCGAGTCGGGTTGATTCCCACATGCTCAAGCAACAGATCCGAACCCGGCGCGATGGACGCGGCGACCATAAAGAAGGTTGCTGAGGAGATATCGGCTGGCACATCAATATGAGTGGCAACCATCTTTCCGCCCCCCTGCACACTGGCTGTCGCGCCGTTTCTTACTACCGGGTAACCAAAGCCGCTGAGCATCCGCTCAGTATGATCACGGGTGGGGGCCGGCTCGGTAACCCGGGTTTCACCCTCGCTATAAAGCCCGGCAAACAGGACACAGGACTTAACTTGTGCACTGGCCATCGGCATCTCATAGTCGATCGCATGGAGTGCTTGGCCACCGCTGATTTTGATCGGCGGACAGCCACCTTCCGCTGTTGCAATCCTGGCGCCCATCCGTCGCAACGGCTTCGCCACCCGCTCCATCGGCCGCTTGTTTAGCGACTCGTCGCCAACCAGCTCACTATCGAAGCGCTGCCCCGCCAGCAATCCGGAAAACAACCGCATGGCCGTTCCCGAGTTACCCATGTACAGAGGGCCCACGGCAGGTTTAAGACCGTGCATGCCGACACCATGAATACGCACGCGCCCCTGAGCCGGACCTTCGATCACCACCCCCATATCCCGAAACGCCTGCAGTGTCGCCAGGGCATCCTCTCCTTCGAGAAAACCCTCAACATCGGTAACCCCTTCGGACAACGCACCGAGCATAATGGAGCGGTGAGAGATCGACTTGTCTCCGGCAACCCGGATCTGGCCCTGAACCCGTCCACCGGGCTGAACCTTAAAAATAACGTTTTCGCTCATGGGTAATGAATACGCCGTTCCAGAAAGAATTTTAGAAAAATGATCACGGGCCGACTTTGCGCGAGTAAAAACCCCTAGCAATGTATCTCCGTCTGCCTGATCGATAGCTTGGCGCAATTGAGCAAGCCCTGCCGTGAACTCATCGAGCACGTCAAGGGTCGCCTTGCGATTGGCCAAAAATATATCATGCCACATCATCGGATCGCTGGCAGCAATCCGGGTAAAATCACGAAAGCCGCCTGCGGCGTAGCGGAAAATATCCCGATTTTCACGATCATTTGCCAACGTATCGACCAGAGAAAACGCCAGCAGATGCGGCAGATGGCTAGTGGCAGCCAGCACCTCGTCATGGCGCCGCACCTCCATATGATGAACCTCTGCACCCAGCCGATCCCACAGCTCATGCACCACACGCAGCGCATGCCGGTCGGTTTCAGCGAGCGGGGTCAAAATCACTTTATGACGCAAAAAAAGATCCGACTTTGATGCACTTACACCACTTTTTTCGGAGCCTGCAATCGGATGGCCGGGAACAAACATCGACGGCACTTGGCCGAATACCCGCCGAGCCACCTCGACCACACTACCCTTGGCGCTGCCGGCATCCGTCAGTACCGTACTCGCGCTCAGCCAAGGATTGATTGTAGCCATGACCCGCTCCATCGCCTTAACCGGAACGGCCAGCATCACCACATCCGCCTGCCCTACAGCCCGCTGCAGATCTTCTGCAATTTCGTCGATCACGCCCAGCCGCAGGCCTTCGACCAACTGCTCCCGGCACGAGTCATAACCGACCACACGACCACAGCCTCCTCGCTGCTTAAGACCGAGCGCAAACGACCCGCCGATCAGCCCGAGACCGATAACCAGCAGACGATCAATCACCTGGCTCATCGAGGCAAAGCTCCGTTAAGCGAATCACCGATTCGACCTATAAAAGCCAGTCGGATTCGCCGAACCGCAGCAACTACCATCACCTGCGGATCATCACTTAAATTCACCCTCTTCATATCATTGATCACGGCCAACGGCTACAACACTGCCTGTGGGTATGAGCCCAACAATTTAAGCTCCAGTGCATCGTCAGCGATCTCTTTCATCACCGCTTGAATCGCCTCATCCTTGAAGTGCCCTTCACAATCGATGTAGAAGATATAACCCCAGGTCGAGGTTCCTGATGGCCGGGTTTCCAGGCGCGTCAGACTGATACCATGGCGGTGAAATGGCTCTAAGAGGTGATAAAGAGCACCCGTTTTATTCCGGGCCGAGATCAGCATCGAGGTCTTATCCTTACCGCTCGGACCACTAAGCTGATTGCCCACCACCAAAAACCGGGTGGTATTATCCGGCTGATCCTCAATGGCCTCAGCCACCACCTTGAGCTGATAATGCTCGGCAGCCATCTCGCCAGCGATCGCAACCACGTTCTGGTCTTGTTCTGCCGCCGCTCGCCGAGCGGCTTCCGCATTACTGCTCACCGCAACCCGTTCAACCCCCGGATAACGGGCATCTAACCAACGCCGGCACTGTGCCAGCGACTGCTGATGAGAATAGATTTTGGTCACTGCATCCAGATCAACACCTTCCGCGGCCAGCATGTGCTGATGGATTCTTAACTCAACTTCACCACAAATTTTCAGGTCGGATTGCCTGAACATATCCAGGGTATGATTCACCATACCTTCAGTCGAGTTCTCGATCGGAACCACTCCGTAATGAGCCGATTTGGACTCAACCTCACGGAACACATCATCTATCGAGGCCAGCGGCATACTGAGCACCGAGTTACCAAAGTGCTTAAATGCCGCAGCCTGAGTAAAGGTACCTTCGGGCCCGAGAAAGGCGATATGCATCGGTTGTTCGAGCGCCAGACAGGAAGACATGATCTGACGAAAAACCCGAGCCACCTCCTCGTCCCCCAAGGGCCCCTGGTTACGCTGCATAATCCCTCGCAACACCTGGGCCTCTCGCTCAGGACGATAAAACACGGCGGGCTGCTCCGTTTCCGAACAGGCCTGCTTAGCTTCCGCGACCCGTTGCGCACAGTTAGCGCGCTGGCTAACCAGCTGCAGGATCTGCAGGTCTACGGCATCGATTTCATCACGAAGCAGCGCTAGTTTCTGGTCAAGATCACTCATCATTGCTGCCCTCAACAGCCCCTGCACCAGAGGGCGCCATCACATCCCCACCATCGACGCCGACATCGCTATCAGCATCAGCATCAGCATCAGCATCAGCATCAGCATACACAGGCTCTTCTACCCGCGCGGTGCCCACCAGCTTTTCGTCACCGGAAACCCGGATCAGAGTGACACCCTGGGTATTGCGACTCTGAACCGTGATCTCATCGGTGCGCGTACGCACCAACGTACCCTGGTCAGAGATCAGTATCACCTCATCGCCCTCAAACACCTGTTCTACACCAACCAGATGACCATTACGTTCGGACAGGGTCATCGCTATCACGCCCTTACCGCCACGCCCCTTAGTGGGGAATTCATCCAGCAGGGTCATTTTTCCATATCCCTTGACGCTGGCTGTCAGAATACGCCCGCCCTCTTCAGGTATAATCAACGCAATCACACGCGCATCATCCTCAACGGTGATACCTCGTACACCCCGTGCTTGGCGACTCAACGGACGGATCAACTCCTCTTTAAAGCGCACCGCTTTGCCCGCATCACTAAACAGCATCACATCCTGCTCACCATTAGTAATCGCAGCCCCGATCAGCGTGTCGCCCTCATCCAGACCCAATGCGATCAAGCCACTGCTGCGCGGACGCGAGAAGCTGAGCAATGATGTTTTCTTAACTATCCCGAAGGCCGTGGCCATAAACACAAAACGATCTTCAGTATATTCGTTGACCGGCAGAATCGTGGTAATCCGCTCACCCTCCTCCAGCGGTAGAATATTCACCATCGGACGGCCCCGCGAGGTACGACTAGCAAGCGGAATCTCGAACACCTTAAGCCAATAAACCTTGCCTCGACTGGTAAAACAGAGAATGGTGTCATGGGTATTAGCCACCAACAGGTGGGCAATAAAGTCCTCATCTTTAACGCCCGATGCCGACTTACCACGCCCTCCCCTACGTTGAGCCTGATAGGAGTCCAACGGTTGGGTCTTGGCGTAGCCACCATGGGAGATGGTCACCACCATATCTTCTTCGGTAATCAGGTCTGCTATGGTCAGATCACGCCGTGAAGCCGTGATCTCAGTGCGTCTCTCATCGGCATATTCAGCAACAATCGCGTCCAGCTCTTCGCGAATTACCTCCATCAGCCGCTGAGTGCTTCCCAATATACGTAACAGCTCTGCGATCGCATCCAGCAACTGCTTATATTCGTCGATTAACTTGTCCTGCTCCATACCGGTCAAGCGGTGCAGTTTCAGATCCAAAATGGCCTGCGCCTGAACCGGCGACAGATAATAACGACCATCGACCATGCCGTACTGAGCGGGTAACTCATCCGGACGACAGGCATCAGAGCCGGCACGCTCTAGCATCGCAGACACATCACCCGGCAACCAACTGGTCTCAACCAGCTTTTCTCTGGCCTCCACCGAAGTGCTGGATAGCTTGATCAGCTCGATAACCGCATCTATATTAGCCAGCGCCACCGCCAACCCCTCAAGAACGTGCCCCCGCTCACGCGCTTTGCGCAGTTCGAACAGGGTACGCCGGGTAACCACCTCTCGCCTGTGGCGTACAAACGCCACCAGCAGCTCTTTCAAATTCAAAGTTTTGGGTTGCCCATCAACCAGAGCAACCACGTTGATACCGAACACATTCTCCATCTGGGTGTGGGCGTAAAGGTTATTAACCATAACCTCCGGCACATCGCCGCGACGCAGCTCGATCACAACCCGCATGCCATCCTTGTCAGATTCGTCACGCAGTTCGGTGATCCCCTCAAGCTTCTTATCCTTAACCAGATCGGCAATTTTTTCGATCAGCCGTGCCTTATTCACCTGATACGGCAGCTCGGTCACTATGATTGAGGGCTTACCGTTTTTAGGATCCTCTTCAACATGGTACCTAGCACGCAGGTAGATACGGCCACGTCCCGTCCTATAAGCCTGCAAAATTCCGGCGCGACCATTTATAATTGCGGCTGTGGGAAAGTCTGGACCTGGGATGTACTCCATTAACTGATCGATCGTCAGATCGGGATCATCGATCAGCGCGATAGTGCCCTGAACCACTTCACGCAGATTATGCGGCGGAATATTGGTCGCCATCCCTACCGCGATTCCGGAAGACCCATTAATCAACAGATTAGGAATGCGGGTCGGCATCACGGCAGGGATCTGCTCGGTACCATCATAATTAGGAACGTAGTCGACCGTTTCTTTCTCGAGGTCTGCCAGAATCTCATGGGAGATCTTTGACATCCGCACTTCGGTGTAACGCATCGCGGCAGCCGAATCACCATCGACCGAGCCGAAGTTACCCTGACCATCAATCAACATATGCCGCATCGAGAACGTCTGTGCCATGCGAACGATGGTGTCGTATACGGCCGAGTCACCGTGCGGGTGGTATTTACCGATCACATCACCGACCACACGCGCCGACTTTTTATAGGGCTTGTTCCAGTCGTTACTGAGTTCGTGCATCGCGAACAATACACGCCGATGCACGGGCTTAAGACCGTCGCGTACATCAGGTAGGGCTCGCCCTACAATGACACTCATGGCGTAATCCAGATACGACTTCTTCAGCTCATCCTCGATATTGATCGGCTGGATCTGCTTAACTAGTTCACCCATATAACCCTGTTATCCCTTTGTTCTGCGACCTTTATCGGGCCTGACTTACCACCAATTCCGAGTCGAATATCGCGCACATCGACCACGCTAAAAAATGCGTGCAATCATAGCACAAACCCCTAGCCCCTGGAGCAGTAAATTCAGCTGCAAATTCAACCTCAAAGCTGTGCTGACCAGGACCTGGGTGGTAACATATTCGGCCCGCCTCCTTTAATAAGACTGGACCCCGCATGAGCTCTGACAGCGCCAAGCCACAGACCCACTCCCACAGCAACGTAGACCCCGATGAGATCGCAAAATTTGAAGCATTGGCCAGCCGCTGGTGGGACAAGCAGAGCGAATTTAAACCGCTGCATGAGATCAATCCGCTGCGAGTTAACTTTGTCGATCAATACGCCCCCCTGGCCGGAAAGCGGGTTTTGGATGTCGGCTGCGGCGGCGGAATCCTGTCCGAATCGATGGC
>SDWN01000199.1 GCA_004195305.1 Neptunomonas sp.
GGCAGAGAAACCACCGATAAATACGAAGAGAGTGAGCAGATCCTGCCCGGCCAGCATAGGCAGGGAAAGCATATAACTGTCCGCCGTTTCCGGCCCAAGCAGTAACATGCCCGCAGCGGCGATGGGGGTAATAAAAATGGTCATCAATATCAGATAAATAGGAAGCCACCACTGCACTCTCTTGATGTGTTTGGCATCGGGGTTTTCAACCACCATGACATGAAACTGGCGTGGCAATAACATAAAGGCGGAGCCTGCGAGCAGCAGATAACTAAACCAGGTGACAAACTCGGGCTTAGACGACATCCCCTTTGCGGCCTCAGGCATCTTTTGCTCCAGTTGTTCGAGGATAACCAGAGGGGAGTCAAACATCACAAAACTGACAAACACGCCCACACACAGCATGGCCAGCAGTTTAACTAAGCCTTCGACGGCGAGCGCCAGCATCATGCCCGGATGCCTCTCGGTGGGATCCAGATGACGAATACCGAAGATAATCGTAAACAGAGCGACCCCCAACCAGACCAACCAGGCAATCTTATTAGCCGTAACCCCCTCCTCTGTCTCCAAGACGAGATCGATGGCGTCGTCGCCGAGAACACGCCCGATCCTTGATTCCATCGGCGAGAGCCAATCAATCCGAGCGTCGCGGCGCCTTCGCGCGTGCGATCAACTCGACCAAGCGCGCGGGCACGATCGGGGTCTCGGCGATGACGACGCCGAACGGCTCGCCAAGCAGGGCTTGCCTCCGGCCTGTTTTGTTGGTAATTCCGAGCAGGGAAGATCGCTTTACAGTAAAAACTGCTCCAGCTGCCATGGGCTGATGATAAATGGAACCAAGCAAGGTCCACCGCTGAACCATAAAGTTTACGAACCCGGGCATCATGCCAACCTGGCATTTTATTGAGCCGTCAAAGATGTTGTGCGGGCGCATCATTGGAAATTCGGCAATATGCCGCCACAGTCGCAGGTTTCACCTACGGATGGCGCGCTTATCATCGCCTATGTTCGGGTGCGACAAGAGCGTTCTGGAATACGGTAGCAAGCCTCTATCTGAGGCCACAGTGACTACACCAACGTTTCTAATGAATTTTAAGCAGAGCATAACCTCTGCTT
The DNA here is from genome assembly GCA_004195305.1 of Neptunomonas sp. GTDB lineage: Bacteria > Pseudomonadota > Gammaproteobacteria > Pseudomonadales > Balneatricaceae > Motiliproteus. The sequence continues at coordinate 1,117 of SDWN01000199.1, forward strand.
AAAATTGAAGCGCATCGTCCCTTTTTTATTACTGGCGCGTATGGCCTATCAACGCAGTGTAGCCACCGCCATTAAATAAATTGGTATACCCGGCCTTGCGTAATGCCGTTTCTGCGATTTCCGCTCTCCGCCCACTTCGACAATAGAGCACTATTCGTCGATCCTTACGAATTTCCAATCTAGCGAATTGATTCATGATGCGTTGGTGGGGAATCAAAATCGCGTCTACCAGGTGTCCACCAACGTATTCCCGGTCAGTTCTGACATCGATCAGCAGAGCCCCTTGATCAATCATCTTCCATGCGACAGACTCACGACTTTCTGCAACAGTAAAACCACTGACCAACAGGCTCAACAACAGCATCGAACATGATATAAATCTCATAATAAATCACTCCTAATAGCCGACTTTTAAGCAGGTCTTGAATCAGATCTGGCAACCTAGCGGTTTGTAATTATTGAACGATGGCCATCTGGTGCCCTTCTCCTGCAGGAAGGTCTATGGTGTTCAAGATCTGTAGTGATTGTTGATCGACGACCCAGAGCGAGGGGGTCGAGCGACTTGAAATATAGACTTTTCCGGTTCCGGTAATCGTATTGAGATGATACGGATTGGGGGATAGCGGCAGTACCTGTTGCTTGCCTGACTGGTAGTCCAGCGCCACCAATTTCCCATCCGATTTACTACTGATAAACAGGCGCGATCCATCGTCACTGATATCTAGTCCATGAAGGCTAGCGCCGACCTTGTAGATCTTTCGTTGATCCGGATTGTCTAACGTTATCGCTGACACTGTGCCTTTTCTAGCATTATTTACAAACAGAAGTTTCTCATCTTTGGAAAGCACCATATGCTCCGGTGATGGGCCTGCATCGATGGTCCGCAGGATTGTCCAGCTCTGAGTATCGATCTCCTGAATAGTGGAAGAGCCGCTGTTGCTGACGTAGGCGCGTTTGCCGTTAGCCGTCACCCGAACATAATAGGGAGCGTTATCGGTCGCAATAGTTTTGACAAGTACTCCGCTCTCGACATCCACCACACTGACTTGGTTTTTGGTCGGATGGGTGGACAGCACATGGCGTCCGTCTGGCGTAATAGCCAAATGATGGGACCAACCCTCCACTGCGATTGTCTGCATCACATGCCCATGCGCGGGATGAACCAGAAAGAGTTCGCTATTAAGCTTATCTCCTTTGGCAGTCTTAGCATTGTCTTCATAAAGGCTGCCTGCTATCAGATATTCACCATCGGGTGTGGCTACAAGCCCATGAGAGTTTTCTACTCCTTCAAAATGGTTGATTATTTTATCGGTGGCGGCGTCTACCTCAACAACGCCATTACCAGATCCTAGTGGGATGTAGACCATTGGTGCGGCTTGTAATGATACCGTTAGAACAGCACCGCACAAGCCAGCCAGTTTGCTTAAGGTTCGTTTACGCATGGCAATATTCCTTTAAAACTTTATCGTTCAGAACTCTTTCTCAGCCAGAGTGTTTTTTTGATTAAGCACTGGAGCCTGTGCAGGCACCTTTTTCTGGGGTGATTGTTGGTGGCAGTTATCTCCCCCCGTGCCCTTCATCATCAGTAGATGCATTAGCGGGCAGGCGATCAAAAACAGTATGCCGACTCCACTGATCGTGTTACTGCCCAGTACGAAATACCCCATCAACATCATGCAACCGAGCATCATCAGATGGTGGCTGTTCTTCCACCATGGGGTGTGGTTTTGTTTATTCATTTTCTTATACTCCCGCTGTTTTTTGTTGACTAGCCGCGGGGTCAGCATGAGGACTGCTCTCGCCGCGTATTGCTCTATAGTCATTATTTCGAGGTCTACAAACCGGGCTGTTTATACCTTTTATCGAATCTTCCACAGTGCTAGATAGGTATGTTGGCTGAATGCTGTAATAAGAATCTAATTCTATGTATTCAAATGTGTTTCTGCTGATGTCAAACATTATGCTATCTCCTGCTCATCACCTACGATGATGCTGTTTTTATCCTCATAATAATGCGGTGGAATGACCAAGTTGGTGGGGGCTGGAACGCCCTTGAATACTCGACCAGCGAGGTCAAATTTTGAACCGTGGCAAGGGCAATAAAATCCCCCCAGCCAATTTGAGCCGAGATCCTCGGGTGCGATATCAGGTCGATAGGTCGGGGCGCATCCCAAGTGGGTACAAACGCCGGTAACGATCAGGTAACTTGCGTCGATGGAGCGGGTTGGCCTGGAGATGTAACCCGGCTGCTGAGGACGTTCGGAATTGGGATCGCTCAATAATGAATCTTGCTGGCGTAGCGATTTCAACATCGCGTCAGTGCGATGGACGATATAGATGGGCCTGCCTCGCCACTCCGCTACCATCATCTTGCCTGCGGCTAACTGAGCTAGCTCGACTCTAACCGGGGCCCCGGCCGATTTGGCTTTGGCACTGGGCTGCCATGAGGCAAGAAAAGGGAAGGCCGCTGCGCCTATACCAATTCCACCTATCACCGATGTGAAGGTGGTTAGTAGCTGTCGCCGGCTAGGTATTTGCTTAATTTTTTGTTTGTACATAGCACCAGTCCCGTAGTTGAGAGCTTGGTTTCGCTGTTCCGATGCTAATGATGCTGGAGAGGAGGGTATATCCGCACCACCTAATCGAAGCCTGTCCATGCGATGCTGGCGCCCTAACTAAACAGGCGTCTATCGATCATGGTGTCGTGATAGCTTTAAACGATAGGGGGTCTAATACCGATGGGGGAGAAGGGTGAGCTGTAGGTGGCTTCTGTAACAGAGAATACGGTTGTCCCTTCTGGCCGCCTCGTCGTTAGATTCACAGGGATCGCGGCACATTGAAAATGGCCGGAAAAACAGCTTTGCATACTGGAGTATAGCTGTGACGGGCTGCTGTAATGAGTCGTCATGCAGTTTTTTTGTGAATGAATCGAGTGTGGCTCAACAGCCTCTACTGCGATTGCTGATGAGGGCTGCTGAGCACCTATAAAGCCTCCCGACATAGCGAAAGTCATTGCCAGTGCTAGCAGCAACGCTATGTACGCGGATTGCTTTAGGGTGGGTGTGAACATCATGCTTAGAGCCTGTTCAATTTTATATTCGCTTAATCATTGTGAGGGAATTCGGCTAGCAAAGTTCCAGGGTTTGTTAATAATTTTAATAGTAGCCTGCACGTCACCCGGGCACGCGTGCAGGAACGATTCAGCGTGGTTCTACATCCGTTAGAACCAGGCACGAAGGCCGACAACAAATTGTCCGTCCTCGGTTTTCTCCCCTTCAGCGCGGGCAGCATCGGCTGTATCTGAATACAGCTTAGACCAGTTAATACCGATGTAGGGGGCGAACTCACGACGGATTTCATAGCGAAGCCGCAGACCCAGCTCAGTATCGGTTAGCCCGGATCCTAAACCGCGTTCAGGGTCACTCTTGCCCAGCAGGTTCAGTTCGATCTCGGGTGAGAGCACCCAGCGTTGGGTCAGCATAATCTCGTATTCTGCCTCCAAACGCGCTGCGGTACGTCCAGACCCACCGACAAAGAGCGCGGTGTTGACCTCAAAAAGGTAGGGTGCCAGACCTTGAAAGCCGATAACGGCCCAGTCTCTATCAGGAGTGGGTAGGTTCTCATGGCGCCAACCCGCCTGTAGGTCCCAGAAGGGAGCGACCGCTTTGCTGTACAGCGCTTGCACGTCCAGCTCTTCGGTGGCTCCGTTAATGCGTTCGCCTTCTGTTTTGATCCAGACTTTATGGAGGTCTTTGCCGATCCAACCGTCGATCGCCCACACCAGGGGTTTGAAGCCATCCGCATCGCGGTACTCCAACTGATCGACGATGACTTTGTAGAGTAGCGGGTCATCTTCGCCAGAAGCCCATACCGATGGCGGTAATAGAAGAGCGGTGGCGGCTAATGCAATAGTAATTTTCATCATTGTTCTCCTTAGCTCACCGTCACTTGGCGGAACATGCCCAGCATGTGGTAAATCAGATGGCAGTGGTAGGCCCAGTCTCCGCGCGCATCGGCGGTCACCAGGTAACTGATTCTAGATCCGGGCTGGACTATTACGGTATGTTTTCTGGGGATGCGGCCGGGGTCTCCGGTTTCCAGATCGCTCCACATACCATGCAGGTGCATCGGGTGGTTCATCATGGTGTCATTAACCAGCGTGATCCGCACCCGTTCACCGTATTTCAACTGAAGTGGGTCGGCATTGGCAAATTTCACACCATTGATAGACCACATGTAGCGGCTCATATTGCCGGTCAGGTGGAGTTCGATCTCACGGCCAGGTTCTCTAGGGTCGGGGGTTGGATAACGGTTGATCAGATCGGCGTAGGTTAATACGCGTCGGCCGTTGTTTCTGAGACCTACGCCGGGATCGTCAAGACGATAGCTTGGGCTATCGGCGCGCATGTCGACATGGGGGCCAAACTCAGTGGATGCGTGTGTGACCGGGCGGTTAACCGGTGGTGATGGTGGTGCTGATGAGTTACTCATCATCGTATCCATCTTCATGTCGCCCATATTCATGTCGGTCATCTCCATGCCCTCCATGCTCATCTCGGACATATCCATCCCGTCCATGCTCATTCCCTGCATATCCATATCGGCTTGTTGGGCTGGCGCATGTCCCATGCTGGCGTGATCCATCCCTGCCATTGAGCCCATGGCCATCGCGCCATGCCCCATGCCGGCGTGGTCCATTCCGGCCATCGACGACATATCCATGCCCATATCACCATGACCCAGAAGTGGAACCGGATCGAACTCGGGGATTTCTGCTCGCACACCCGCGTCCGGTGTCAGGGTTCCTAGCGCGTAACCGGAGCGATCGATAGCCTGGGCAAATAGGGTGTAGGCACTGTCGTCCAGGGGTTCAACAATGACATCGTAGGTTTCGGCGACGCCAATACGAAACTCGTCGACGCTGACCGGTTCGACATCCTGGCCGTCGGCAGCGATCACTGTCATTTTTAGCCCTGGTATGCGGACATCAAAGAAGGTCATGGCCGCGCTGTTGATAAAGCGCAAACGTACCCGTTCTCCTTTACGAAAAAGGCCGATCCAGCCATCTGCAGGTGTTTGGCCATTCATTAGGAAGGTATAGGTATAGCCCGTGACATCCGAGATATCGCTATCGCTCATCCGCATCTGGTTCCACATCTGGCGATTTTGCCAGGTTTTGGATACCCCTTTGGCGCGAATCTCCTGTATCAGATCTGAGCTGGTGCGCTCATTAAAGTTGTAGTAATGGCTGAGTTTCTTGAGCTTGGCATAGACATCGTCAGGATCTTCGTCGCTCCAGTCCGACAGTTGCACGACGTAGTCGCGGTCATACTGGATCGATTCTTTCTCTTTAGGGTCGACAATAATGGCACCGTATAACCCCGTCTGCTCTTGAAAACCTGAATGGCTGTGGTACCAGTAGGTGCCGCTCTGTTGCACCCGAAAACGGTAAGTAAAGGTTTCACCGGGTGCGATGCCGGGGAAGGAGATGCCAGGAACTCCGTCCATCGCGGTTGGCAGGATGATGCCGTGCCAATGGATAGAGGTGGAAACATCAAGACGATTGGTGACTCGGAGGGTCACTTCATCACCCTCTTGCCAACGCAGTATCGGTGCCGGGAGTGATCCATTAACGGTGGTGGCTAGACGAGTCTGGCCGGTGAAATTAACGGTTTGTTTATCGATGCTGAGATCAAACTGGGTACCTCTAAGGGTGTGAATGGCAGCGGACTTTTCCTGGCTGGCGAATAGCGGCCCTGAGCGAAGGCTCAGACCTGCAACAACGCCTCCCATCGCGATCCCCTGGACAAATTGTCGGCGACTCAGCGGAGGGTTTTCGAGAGTCAGTAATGACGGTTTGTGACGCATAACTAGAATCCTTTTATAGAGTGTTCTGAATCCAGGATGTTGTCTGAGCCATGAACTAAGGTGTAGCTCATGGCTACTTAAAAACCAAACGCAGGTTGCGTTGAAAAAAGGGGTTGTTAGAGCGGCAGGATGGGAGGGCGTTTGAGAACGGGATCAATGGCAGTATTAAAATGTTCCACGTGAGGCCGTAGCGAAAGCCGTGGTGGGAGGGGCATAGATAAGGAGAGGCTGTGGGTGGCTCCGAAACTTGCGGAACAGCCGGTGCTGCAGTTCAACATACCGCCATCAGTGCAGCAGTTGATACCACCCACTGAGGTGGCTGAAGTAACGGACGTTACCTCGCTTTCACAGGATGAATGCGGAAGACTCGAATGGATGGATGAAACACCGGCCCAACTCAGCTGTTGTAGTCCTAGGAACAGGGGCAGCATAAAAATCAGGACAAGATGACGATACCTGGGATTCATAGTCTGCTACTCAATCTACCACCCTTGGTGAGAACGCTTGATTTAGTAGTAGCTCAAGGTCCTACGATTAGCTAATGATAAAAGTCATCGATAGAGTATAGGTGAGATGGGGTGCTGGTGAGAGGTTTTTAAGATTTTTCTCATATTGAAAAATAAAGACAAAAATTATTTATCCCACCGTAATCTGAACATAACCTGGCAGGGGCTCTGGAATACGCCCCCTGGATTAAACGATACCTCGGTTAAGTTCGGTATTAGCACCTGTGACACCAAGGAACCGACGAGCAAGTCCCCAAGTGTTTCTGCATTTGGACTTGTTCGCAGGTCCCTAGTGCTCGGCGCTTAGTTTTCCGCCTAGATAATCTACAAGATCACTCAGGTCCTGCTCTTCCATAGCCCAGCGGGGCATTGTGCTATCGAGAGCATTTCCGCTGGGATCTATCCCTTCTCTGATGGCACGCTGAAGTGTAGCTGACGAATAGCTCCCGTGGTCACCATGACCGTCGTCATGCTCTCCAAACAGAGCTTCAGCCGTCAACGGAGGTGTTTGGATCCAGAAAAACGGATACATCCTTTGGCCGCCCTGGCGCTCGGCACCGTGGCACCTCACGCAGCCCATCGCATGCATACTTTGATGCATGTTGCCTCCAGATGTCGCGACAGGGCGGCCGTCGAGGCCAACGCCAGTATAGTAGATGCGTTCACCGTTGCTGGAGAAGCTGGGTCGGGTCACACGAATTTGAGCGCCCCGATTCGTTGTCGAAGTCAC
>SDWN01000413.1 GCA_004195305.1 Neptunomonas sp.
GCTGAACTTTGCGCTGGCCGCTCAGCGTGATGGCTATGAGGTAACTGTGGTAACTCAGGTGAGTGATAAGGCTGAAATCATTCAATCCCATGGTCTTAAACTTATTCCCATTGCGCTCTCCCGTCACGGTATCAATCCGCTCGATGAGGTCCGGTTGCTGCGAACACTGATCGCCATATATCGCCAGGAGCAACCTTCGGTAGTGCACCATGTGGCCATGAAGCCGATCATCTATGGCACCCTGGCTGCGCTTCTGTGTGGAGCCGAGCGTATTGTCAATGCGGTTGCCGGGCTGGGATACCTGTTTAGTACCTCGTCGTATAAATCCAGAGTGCTGCGGCCGGTCATAAAAGCAGTTTTCCGTGTGTTGCGGCTTGTGTCGCCTTCGACGTTCGTGTTTCAGAATCCAGATGATGCCAGGCGTATCTTTGCTGGGCACAAGCGCGGGGTGGCGGTGATCCTGGGGGTCGGTGTTGATACCCAGCGCTTTGTATTATCACCTATCCCTAACAGCGCGCCGCAGGTGATATTGCCTGCTAGATTGCTCTGGGATAAAGGCGTGGCGGAGTTTGTGGCAGCGGCGCGCTATTTTAAGCAGCGCGAAATACGCTGCAACTTTGTGTTGGTGGGGACGCCGGACGAGGGCAATGTTGCGGCGGTCCCCTTAACTACGTTGGAGGCTTGGGTGCAGGAAGGGGTGATTGAATGGCACGGCTTCTGCTCGGATATGCCCGCAATGTACGCACGCGCAAGTATCGTCTGTTTGCCTACGGCTTATGGTGAGGGGCTGCCTACGGTGTTACTTGAGGCTGCAGCCTGTGGGCGTCCGCTGGTAGCAACCGATGCGCCCGGCTGTCGCGAGATTGTTCGCGACGGGGATAATGGTTTTCTGGTGCCGGTCCGTGATACACAGGCGTTAATAACGGCGCTGGAGCGCTTGATCGGCTCTCCCGCGTTGCGTTTGCAGATGGGTCAGCGCGGACGAGAAATCGTCGAAGCAGAGTTTCGTGTTGAGGAGGTGGTTGGCAAGTATCTTGCGCTTTATCGGGATGAGCCTCGAGTCGGCTGATGTCACTGAGCTAGGATAGATCAGCTTAGATCAGGGGCGTCCCAGCCATCTTGCTGGGTTTCGATCTCTGGACACCTCCACCGGTTATCAAGCCAGTGGAGGTTGGCAAGTCTAAAACTTTAACTCAGCGCCCAGGTAAAAACTTTGAGCAAAGGTCAGATCGCGCTCAGTGTCGAACTTAAAGTGAACATCGCGGTAGCCCACATAGAGGTCGGCTGTTGGCATCAGGGCATACATCAGTTTTGCGTCGATACTGTAATAGTTCTCAATGCCTGATGAGGATAAAACGGTGGGGGAGTAATAACCGGCAATGGCTGCGGTTATCGAAGGCGCTATCGGCATCCGGAAATCGCCGCCTAAGGCAACAGCGTGGCCATTATCACGCCTCTCTGCCCAGAGTTTCACCAGCTTTACTCCAAGTGCGATCCGTTTGCCTGCGGCGTTGTGGACGGTTTGAAATCCCAGGTCTGCGGTCTTACCCTCGGTCTCGGAGTAAAGGTAGTTGGCGCTAAATTGACCCGTTCTGGATAGCGATGCTTTCAGGCCCACATCCAAGGTGTCGTCGTTGATGCCCAGGTTGAATGTGCCAGCGGCGGCGCTGGTACTCAGCAGCGCGACGCCCAGTCCAGTAATAAGTCCTTTAGCAACAGAGTGTTGAGTCATGAGAGAGGGTGTTCCTTCAATGGAGGTGTTGGTGCGAATGCGCAAGTGTAGCAAAACATCTGCCGGCCCTCCTCTTTTCTGGTTGGCAAAGAAATCGACTCCAGGCCCTGCACTTCCGCTGCGGCCGGTGTATATTCTACCGACAGATCAAGGACTAGAGTGATAACTATGACTAAATTGACCACCTGCTGTCTGCTTCTGGCCGCCAGTGTGCCCGTGTTAGCCATTGCGGAGCCGATCGCATTGCGCTGCGTTTACACCGAAGTGTCATTTAGCGCGGCTTACATGAGTCAGCCAGAGGCCCGGGCCTGCCCGCAGAGTCGCTGCTATTATGAGCTGCGTTTTGATTCTTCTGGCGCGGCAGAAGGCCGTGTCAATGATGTCGGGGGTTATACCGTGACGGTCGAGGACAGCCATTATCGTTTGGTGCGTCAGGCCAAGAACCGCGTTGTCGGGGGGATGGACCGCGCCAGTTTTAGCATAAACCGTGATGATCTGGGCTACCGCAGCAGCAAATCAACACCCCCGGCGGTTGTCCTCGAAACAAGTGGGCAGTGTCAGCCTATTCAGTGAGTCGGGCCGGTTCGCTAGCTGTTATTAACCAGTGTGTTAATTGGAGGCGCAAGGATGCGTCAACAGGGGCCATAAGACCCCCTGCGAGCCCTTGGAAATGATGCAGTTTAACGCAACTGAGGCAGATTTTAGGGGCGATGGAAAAATAGCTATGGAGCCTGTTTGTTCATCAGGTTAATAGCAGGAGGCTCTAAGAACCCCTTTGAACGTCACCCCGTGTTGCTTGTTATTGCTATGGGCGAGCCATGGCTCAAATAGGGCTCTGCCTTGCTCTCCGGCAGACGAAAACAGGGGGCGCGCTTTAAAGCGCCACCCGTTGCTAGCCAAGCAGTTTTTGGAGCAGGGGAGCGCCCCGTGTCAGGATCACTTTTAGCAGTGGCGGCAGGCTGTCCTGGTCCACGGCGTCCATCAGGTTTTTGATCTCGAGACCGACTTCAGTATCGCCCTCAATCGTTAGTCGGCGTTGGAAAAACAGGGTGTCCGGATCTTCGCTGCGTGTTGCCAGGAGCAAAAATTCTTTTAAGTTTCCGCGAATAGCCGCATCCTCCAGTTCGTCGGGGCTGGCGATCAGGCCGTCCTCCTGGCAGTAACTGAAAAACCAGGTGAGTTGCAGGTCGCTGATCTCGACCTTGAGCCACTTGCCTTCGAGGAAGTCAAAATCACCATCCTCTAGCGGTTCCTGAAAGGCTTGCTGCATCAGATTGAGCAGTACCTTGCGTTGCAGGGGGAAAGGGACTCGACTGGCTTGCCGCATCGCGGTGAGTGACATCTTTTTTAGCAGCTGTTGCGGTAGCGGCGGACGTGGGATTGGCAAAGGTAAGGTCGGGATTTGGAGTGCTGGAAGTTTGAACATGATGGCCAGTTGCGCTCTTTGAACAATAAAGGTGGGAATTATTCCACAGAATAGGGTCGAAATGAATAATAGTGGCTTCTAGCGGCCGCTAATGTTTGGTCGTGAAATGTCCATCTGCTAGTATGCCACAGCGATTCTTCTTAAATAAAACAGGTGGTTTGGTTAGCTGATGAAGAAAAAAACATGCAGTCTGATAACGATGTTATTGTGCCTGCCAGCGCTCGTCTGGGCGGCGGGTCTGCCGACATCTGAGGGGGCAGCATCTGAGCTACGGAGCTGGAAACCTTTTACCGCGGATGGTCTGCATGATCCCAGCAATCCTGCGATGGTGGAGTTGCAACAGCCCGGCGAGGCGATGGCGATGTTCCCCAAGGATTTCGGACAGATTGGTAATCAGGTCGATTGGGTTCGGGCCTTGGAGCAGGGTGTGATCGTACCGCGCACCAATATCTTCCCGGATACCTATATAGAGGTGCTGGATCTGGATATCATCATGAATCGGACCTCGCAGATGGCGCTGGTACGCTTTCCGCATAAAGCGCATACCCAGTGGCTCGAGTGTAGTAACTGTCATGATAAAATCTTCAAGAAAAAGGCCGGTAGTACCCCCGTTAATATGTTTGCGATTTTGATGGGTGAGTATTGTGGCCGTTGTCATGGGGCTGTGGCGTTCCCGTTGACGGAGTGTCGTCGTTGTCATAGCGTGCCGCGGCGGGCTTTTACGGGTAACGTTGGTGCTCAAAAGGGTGCGGGTAAGACGTACAAGCCCGTTATGGATCAGAAGGCGGTCGGAATAAATCAATGAATAGTCGAGCTTGGTTACGTGTTTCGCTGGGGCAGTTTATAGGCCGGCTATTGATGCTTTTTCTGTTTGTCGGCGTATTGCTGCCCGCAACTCCCGTGCAGGCGGAATATGGCGATGTCGTCCTTAATCGCTATGCGGAGAAAAATGGTATGCGTCCGGTGATCTACTCGCACTGGTTTCACCGTATTCGCTTTCGTTGCAAGGTGTGTCACTCCGAGCTGGGTTTTGAAATGCGCGCCGGTGCAAATGACATCAGTATGGCCAAAATTATCGAAGGTGAATACTGCGGTATGTGCCACAATGGGGAGGTAGCTTGGAGTGCAGAGCACTGTGATCGCTGTCATTCCGGTTTGCCGGGGCTGCAAACCAAAATCCATGGCGGCGGCCAGACTTCGGGGCCCGGTGTCTGGTGAAGTGTGGGTAGGCGCTATGAATAGTCTGGAATTGTTCGTTATGCCAACGGTGCTATTTAGCCGATCGATGTTGCTAAAGGGGCTGGTTGTGCTGGGTATGCTGCTGCTCCTCGGTGGTTGCTCGGTGGCTCCCGAGAATGAATATGCCTTTACGTTTCCTGTTTCGGATGGCCAGTCGGTGTGGCCCGCTCCGCCCGAGCAGCCTCGTTTTGAATATATAGGCGATCTGATCGGTGAAGACGATTATGCGCTCAAGCAGAGCCGTGGCTTTCAGCTGCTGGCAGAACTTATCGCCGGGGTGGGTTTGGAACCCAAATCTAAGGTAGGTCTGGTGCGTCCCCAATCGGGTATGGTGGATGCGCAGGGGCGGGTTTATGTCACCGATGTGGGGCGCGGGGCCGTGTTTGTATTTGATCCTGTGGTCGGTATCTTTAGAGTCTGGGATCACTATGCTCCTGGTCGGTCTTTTACCCAGCCCATAGGGATCACGGCCGGGCGTGAGGGTCACGTGCTGGTGGTCGATGCCGAAGAGCGCAGTGTGATTGAGTTGGACGCCAGTGGCGTGCTGATCGGTAGTTTCGGTCAGGATCTGCTACAGCGACCCACAGGTATCGCGCGTGACCCGGTGCGCGGGCGCATCTTTGTTGCCGATACCCATGGCGATGATATTAAAGTTTTTTCGGATAGCGGTGAGTTATTGGATGTCTGGGGTGTTTCCGGCGACCTTCCGGGTCAGTTCAACTCTCCGGTGCATCTCTGGTTTGCGGATAATCGTTTGTATGTGACCGATACTCTGAATGCCCGTGTTCAGGTGCTAGACGATCAGGGGCAGGCTCAGCTGAGTGTCGGCAAGCGAGGTCTTGTTGTTGGCAACTTTGTCCGGCCTAAAGGGATAACGCTCGACGGCGAGGGAAATCTGTACGTCGTTGAATCCTATTATGACCATCTGTTGATCTACGACCAAGAGGGGCGCTTTTTGCTGCCGATCGGCGGCGCGGGTCAGGCGGCGGGTAAGTTTTTTCTTCCCGCAGGGGTCTGGAGTGACAGCGCTAATCGGATCTACGTGGCAGATATGATGAATGGCCGGGTCTCAATCTTTCAGTATCTCACTGACAATCCGGCGGCACCGGTAGCGGCGAATGGGGGCTAGGGTGATTCAGTATTACGCCTTATTAATTGGATTGTGTTTGGCGACAGCGAGCTGGTCCGGAAATACGCTTGATTCCCGCCGTACATCGAATATCACGGTTACCAAACACAACCTCTCGACCAGCGGCACGGGAGTGGTTAAGTCACAGGTTTCTGCTGCAGGTACGTCGCAGATCTGTGTCTTTTGCCATACCCCGCATGGTTCGACACTGGACCTTTCCGTGGCCGCCCCGTTATGGAATAAGCAGTTCAGTTCAGCCACTTACACCAAGTACGACTCGGCTTCGATACAGGCCACCATCGATGGTAACCCCGGAGGTAGTTCTAAGTTGTGCCTGTCGTGTCACGACGGCACCCTAGCGATTGGCCAGGTCAATGTGATCGACGGCAGTGTTAATCAGACGATAGCTATGCAGGGGGTGCAGGGGGATGGGAGTATGCCACTCGCGATTGATGGCTATACCCGCAATCTGGGCACTGATCTTAGCAACGATCACCCGATATCGCTGGTCTACGATAGTGTCTTGGCCGGTGCCGATGGTGAGCTCTATGATCCCAGCAACGATGTCGCAGGTCAGGGTGCTCAGGTCGGGATTCGTGGTAGCAGTGGGGTTGCTAATCAGCCCCGATTTGTTTTAGAGGGAGCGGCAGAGGCGACCGCTAAGATGCAGTGTACCACCTGCCATGACCCTCATCTGGCCGGACTGGCTGAGGATGCCGATACGAATTCCAATACCGATACCACGATCAAATTCTTACGAGGCAACCGGTTCCAGCGTGTCACCGAGCCCGCCGAAGGGCTGTTTAATGAGGATAACGATATCCTCTGTCTGGCCTGCCATGATAAGGCGGGTTGGGCTGACTCGGCCCATGCGCGCAGCGATGTAGCGGATGAGCGCTACGAAAACAGCGCTGCGAACCTGCGTGAATTTCCGATCGATATGGAGGTCTGGGAAGCGGGTTGTTTGAATTGTCATGATACGCATTCCCAGCAGGGGTCGAGACGCTTGCTGCGGCAAGGCTCGACCGGCAGCTCTCAGGCCAGTTCAGCCATCGAGGAGACCTGCTACCAGTGCCATCAGCTTAAGGGTGTCAGCAATGCGTTGCAGGATGCGATCGGCTACGATGTGGCCGATATTCGGAGTGACTTTACCTCCGCCTATCGGATGCCGATCACGACCGTTGATCAGGAGGATGCGACTCAGGAAGTGCATGAGATAACGGATAAGGATTTTTCAGAATCAACCGCTAAATTAGCCGTTAGGCACGTTGAGTGTACCGATTGTCACAATCCGCATCGGCTCAAGAAGACCCAGCGAATCGATAACTATCAGGCTGCCAGTCCGGATGCCGAGCCCACGCATGCGCATGTCAGTGGCCATACTAATATCGCCTCGGGTGTTCTGACCGGCACCTACGGCGTTGAGCCGCGTTACAGCAGTACGGTTTTCAGTCCCGAATCTACCACCATCGACACGATTACCTTTAACGATAAAAAAGGGATGCCCTCCGGCGCGGTGGTCGATTCGCTAGATCCGGATAGCTATGGCTTCGTTACCCGCGAATATCAGGTCTGCATGAAATGTCACTCTAATAATGCCTTTGGTGTCGTTCCTCCAAGCCTCAATTCGAGCGGTAACGGGGGCTCCGGTGGTGTGAACGGTGTGACCGAGGTGACTAACCAGGCGATGGAGTTCCAGGCCCCTGCGGGGCATGTCGGCGAGGGCACAGGCACTGGGACACCGGCTAACTGGGGGGTCGTGAGCGGCAGCGTAACCAATAACCACCGCTCCTGGCATCCGGTGATGAAGCCGACCGGGCGTACTGCCGGGGTTAGAAATGCCAGCGCCAATCAGTGGCTTTCGCCCTGGAATGGCGCGGTCGGGACACAGACCATGTACTGTTCCGACTGTCACGGTAGTAATACGGCCAACGGTAGCTCGGCGCCGGACAACAAGGGTACCCCTGCAGATCCGACCGATGATGCCCCTTGGGGGCCGCACGGCTCGATCAACCCCTTCATACTGAAGGGCGATTGGAACCTGAGTGTTACGCCCACGCCCGTCGATGCTCTCTGTTTTCGCTGCCATGATACCAACTACCGTTCGGATAAAGGTGATACCACGTCCGGCTTCAATGATGACTCGGCGGGTGATGGCGGGGTCGGCAAAGGCGATCTGCACGATTACCATGTAGACAGGATCGGCACCCTCAAGTGTACCTGGTGTCATGTGGCCCTGCCGCACGGCTGGAAGAACAAAGCATTTCTGGTCAATATCAACGATATCGGGCCTGAGTGCGCCGGGCATACGGTGGGTGAGGGGCTCGTGAGTATAACTCCTGAAGAGGGTTTTACCTGTGCGCCTTACTACCAGAATGCCTTTGCCAGGATCAATAGTTTCCAAAAGAGCGGTGAATGGACGCCCGCCAGTTGTGCTGGCAAGGATTACATGATAGATAATTGCAGTAATCCCAACTAAGCGCCGATGCAATCACCGGCCCGCTTTGTACTTATAGTTAAATTGGCTTCGCTGAAGCTGACCCTGGCGTGCCTGCTGCTGTTGTTGGTGGCGGTCGCGCTGGCGTATCTCAATGCTGCGGATTCTTACGCGCAGCGATCTCTGGCCCCCTGGTTCCTGGTGCCGCCGCTGA
>SDWN01000427.1 GCA_004195305.1 Neptunomonas sp.
AGATGTGTATAAGAGACAGAATCTGGGGTGTAGCATTGTGGGTCGGCGGCCGCAGTATTGCTCGTGTTATCCGCGTTATTGGTGTTATCTGTATTGGAAGATGGAGCAGGAAAGAACAGCTCGCTATCGAGTGTGTTAGGAATCACCCGTGTTGCAATTTGGTATTTGTTGAATACCTCTGCCAGAAAGATCGATGGAACAACACAAGCTTTGACCCGCTGCATCGAGGGCTTGACCCAGCGCCAGGAGTGTTGAAAAAAAGTTTCAGCATGCCCCCCCCTGTAATTTAATACCAGAGATGTTTTGAGCCAGTGTGCAATCCAGATCGCGGGAGCGGCAAACAGATGCCAAGACCAGCCTGAATTGGCCATCAGGTGAGCGACGTCGGCATGCGCCAGCGCGCTGCGTAATTGGAACAGGTAGGGAATCAGCCTGAACAGTGCACGTATCCCAGGGATTTTTCCGATAACAGCTGGGTGATAGGGAGCGTTAGTGGCAATCAGCGTTACCTCTGCTTCTTCGCTTTGCAGCAACCGGCACAGCTCGGCGGTCTGGTTGGCCATGCCGCCTGCTGGCGGGGGGACCGGCCCGATGACGCAGACCCGTAGTGCTTTAAATGACTTGGGCGGCATGAGTCCTCTGCAGTGCTTGGTAAATCTGATGATATCGGTGCACGCTGTTAGCCCAGTTACGCTCTTCGCGCACAAAGGCCAAGCCATTGTCGATGACCTGTTGGTGAGTTGAGCTGTCACCGAGCAGATTCGTGATGGATTGCGCCAGCGCTGTTGGGCTATCAGCAGCAAATAGATAGCCGTTATCGCCATGCTTGATCAGTTCGCGATGGCCACCGACATCCGATGCCAGAACCTGTTTCCCCTGCGCCATCGCCTCCATCGGTTTGAGCGGGGTGACCAGCTCGGTTAAACGCATCGACTTTCGCGGATAAACCAGTGCATCGACCAGACTGTAATAGTGGCTGACCTGTTTATGAGGCACGCGTCCGGTAAATATAACCTGTTCCTCAACCCCTAGTTTTTTTGCAAGCCGCTTCAATGTTGTTTCTTGCGGGCCGCCACCAACCAGCAGCAGGCGCAGCTCGGGCAGTGGCTGTCGCAGCTGTTCAAAGGCTTTGATTAGAATGTCCAGACCTTCGTATTCATAGAAGGAGCCGATAAAACCGATGACGGATTTGTTGACCAGGTTATGGCGTTGCAAAAGGTCGGCGGATTTTGTGTGCAGCTGTTCGAATTGCTCCAAATCGACTGCATTGGGAATGGTGGTCGTGCGTTGCGGGTCAATGCCGCGTGCGATGATGTCGTCTTTGAGACCCTGGCAGATACAAGTGACCGCATCGGCATTCTTCAATACATAGGTTTCCATCGCCCGGGTCAGTCGGTAGCGCAGGCTACCCTCGCGACAGGTGCCCAGGTTGACGGCGGCGTCTTCCCAGAAAGCTCGCACCTCATAGACCAGCGGCAAACCCGACTGTCGTGCGGCTTGGTAAGCGGCAACACCATTCAGGGCTGGCGAGTGGGCATGGATAATATCCGGCTGCTCGCGCTCGATGACGTCTAGTATTCGCCGTTTAAGGACAGGAATGATCGCCAGTTGATTTAAAACCGGGAGCTTGTTCCATAGATCAACAACCGCTGGGCTGCGGTAGAAGTGCAGTCCATCATGGGTTTCCTCGCAGTTGATAGATTCGCCTTGCTTGGGACCGGTGACATGGCAGGTTTCTAAGCCTTGCTGGCG
This sequence comes from Neptunomonas sp., assembly GCA_004195305.1. Taxonomy (GTDB): domain Bacteria; phylum Pseudomonadota; class Gammaproteobacteria; order Pseudomonadales; family Balneatricaceae; genus Motiliproteus. The sequence goes on from SDWN01000427.1 coordinate 1,753, forward strand.
TTGATTGTTGAGGATAGCCCGGGTACGGAAGGTGTAACCGCTGTGTAAAGGTATGGAGTGATCCAGAACGTGGAGTATTTTCAATGCATTAACTCCGGATTAGGCGGCATTTTTTTGCATAAAGGCGGCAAACATCATCAGGGTCCAGAGGGCTGCGCTGTTATCGCGGCGTCCAGAAGCATGCTGGTCAATGAGTGTGGTCATGGTGTCCTGATTAAACAGTCCACACTCTACCATGATGCCGCTTAATAGTGATTCACGCAGTTTTTCGCGTAGGGGTCCACGGAACCATTGGACAAGCGGTACCGCGAATCCCATTTTTTTGCGGTACAGCACATCATGCGGTAGATGCGGCTCTAATGATTTTTTGAAGCAGTATTTGCCCTCTGATCCTTGTAGTGTGGCTTTTGAGTCGGCGTTAAAGGCCCATTCAACGAATTTATGATCCAGGAGTGGTACCCGTACTTCCAAAGAGTGCGCCATGCTGGCGCGATCGACTTTGGTCAAAATATCGCCCACCAGATAGGTCTTCATATCGATGTATTGAATTTTCTTAAGTGGGTCATCACTGGGGGCGCTCCCTTCGTGGTGACGAAAAACTTCCAGTGAACTGTAACCGTTAAGCTTTTGTTTCAGCTGATCGGAAAACAGCGCATCACGCGCGTCCTGGCGCATGATCGACATCGTGTTGTGATACCCCTCAACGCTGTCGAAGGCCATCGATTGGAAGGTGGTTTTTGCGCGCAGAAAACGCGGTGCCCAGTCGAGTTTGGGGTAAGCTTTACCGAGAAAGCCAAACAATGGTCGACGTAGGCGATACGGTAACTTGTTACGCACGCTGTCTTCGTTCAGGTGCCAGCGATAACGCCGGTAGCCAGCGAGCAGTTCATCCCCTCCGTCACCTGACAGGGCGACAGTGACATGTTTACGGGCCAGTTCGCAGACGCGGTAGGTGGGCATGGCCGAGCTGTCTGCGTAGGGTTCATCATACAGATCGGCTAACTTGTCGATCAGATCAAAATCATCTTGGCTAACGGTGCCGCTGTGATGATTAGTCTGGTAGCGATCAGCGACTTTCTGGGCATATTCGGTTTCGTTGAACGCTTTGACATCAAATCCTATGGAGCAGGTGTTGACGGGAGTGTCCTGTAACTCTGACATCAGCGCGACCACCGCACTGGAGTCAACCCCGCCGGAGAGAAAGGCCCCGAGTGGAACTTCGGCGACCATGCGCACCTTGACGGCTTCTTTAAGGCGATCAGCCAGCTCGCGTTGAGTATCTTCTAGTGTCAGTGATTGGCCGCTCAATGTGATATCCCAATACTGCACCGGCTTGGGAGTCAGCTTGAGTTGTTGATCCAGTAGCAGGTAGTGGCCGGGTTCCAATTTGAACACGCCCTCAAAGATCGTCTTCGGCTCGGGAATATAGCCAAAGGTGAAGTAATCTTCGACCGCGCGGTGGTCAATAGCGCGGGGCAGGTCGGGATGTTGTTTGAGTACCTTTAGTTCAGAACCAAAAATCAGCGAGCCATCTGCGAGGACGCTGTAAAAAAGCGGTTTAATGCCAAGTCGATCGCGGGCAATAAAGAGCTGCTGATTGGGCTGATCCCAGATGGCGAAGGCAAACATGCCGCGGAAGTGCTCGACGCAGGCAGTGCCCCATTCCTCCCAGGCGTGGACGATAGTTTCGGTATCACTATGGGTCTTAAAGATATGGCCTTTGGCTACCAGCTCGTCGGCCAGCTCTTGGAAGTTGTAGATCTCGCCGTTGAATACTACGCAGACGTTGCCGTCCTCGTTAAACAGCGGCTGGTGGCCGCCGGACAGATCGATAATCGATAATCGTCGATGGGCCAGCCCGATGCCCGGACCGTAAAAAAAACCGTCATCATCAGGACCACGGTGAGATTGAATCCCGTTCATGCGCGCTAACAGGCTTTTGTCTATCGGAGTTGTATTCTGCGGCTGAAGAATACCGGCAATTCCGCACATAATCCGTTAACTCTACGTATTTTTAGTTCCGTGAATAGATCGCAGCGTAGCGGTCTATCATGTGGCCGAGGCTGAATTTTGTTTCCGCAGTCTGTCTGGCATTGATGCCTTGAGCCTTAATCTTTTGCGGCTGCAGGGCGTATTCAGCCATCGCCTTCGCTAAAGGCGCCACCTGATCGCTTGGGGTCAGAGTACCGCTTTTATCGATTGCAACCAACTCCCCGTTACCGCCGACATCAGTCGCAATAACGGGCAAACCGCTGGCGAAGGCTTCGAGTATAGTATTGGAGATCCCTTCGGCAAGTGAGGGCAGCACAAACAGATCGAAAAGCCGCATAAAATCTGGGATCTGTTGCTGATTGCCGGCCAGCCACACCTGTTGCGACAATTTTGCGGCTTTGAATTTTTGTTCTAAGGTTTGGCGGGTGTCACCCTCGCCGACAATGATCAGTCGGAGGTTTGATGCTATATCTGGCTGTGACTGGCATAGGGCGATAAAGGCATCGGCCAACAACCGATGGTTTTTTACTGATGCCAGACGTCCGACGCAACCAAATACGATGCAGTTGTCATCAAGAAACCCGGCAGGGGCTTCTGCAATCTCCCCCACGGGAGTGAATCGTTCGGTATCGACACCGTTGATAATCTGGTAACACTGCGCTTGGCGGACATTAACCTTATCGATAAGGTACTCGGCTGACTGGGCCGACAGGGCGATAAAGTCGTGGATCAATGGCCGTAAGGCTTGTTTGAGTTTGATATAGCGGGAGTTACTGCCACCCAGGTCGCTCATATCCCAGCCATGCTCACCATGGACGCGGTGTTTGATCCGTGCAAAAAAGGCAGGTAGCTGATACTCCATGCTGGTCATGTTGCGCGTATGGACGACATCGGGTTTGAGCCGCCGCAGCACGCACCACATCGACCAATAGTATTTCCAATCGGATCCCGGGGCTTTGTCGATGGATTCGATATGAATAGGTTGTTCTACCCGCTTGATAAAATCGGGATCAAAACCGGTCAGGCAGACGACGCTGTGGCGGTATTTATCCGCTGGAAGATGGTTGATTAGATTGACGATGCCGTTCTCTAGGCCGCCGGTGCCAAAATGGTAAACAATATGGGTGATATGGATCGGTCGGGCCATTGTCAGCCGGGATCCTGATCGGGGTTTTGCAACAATTCAGGTAGGTTGGCCAGGGTGTTCCTCCAATTGAACTGCTGCTGAATCCAGTGCCGATTCGCTTCGATGTCCATCTGTTGTGGATTATTAAGAACATTGTCGCAGGCTTGGATATACGCTTCAGCGGTGTCGGCAACAATTACAGCCAGATCGGTATGCAGTGGAATTCCCTCCATCGCCATACTGGTGGCCACAACGGGCTTCGCCATCGCCATCGCTTCCAGGACTTTATTTTGTATCCCCCGCGCGATCTGCAGCGGGGCGACGACGTGCACTGCCTGCGCGATATAAGGGCGGACATCCTTGACCCTGCCGGTCACAAGTACGCGCTCGAGGGTGCCGAGCTGTTTAACCGCCGGGGTCGGATTTGAACCGACAATCATGAAGCTGAGCGCGGGCTGTTGCTTTAATAAGGTAGGCCATACTTTGTCACAAAACCAGGTGACTGCATCTTCATTGGCCCAGTAGTCCATCGCGCCGGTGAATACGATAAAGGGTCCAGGCTGAATCGGCGGGTGGTTTTTAACGGTCTCCGGATCAAAGTAGTGGCTATCAACACCGTTATTCAGGTAGTTAACTTTGGTTGCCAGGGAGGGTGGGATAAGCGATTTGAACAGCGCGGCTTCTTTTTCTGAAACAAACAGGGATTTATCGAACTGGTGGGTGATCTTTATTTCATAGCGTTGCAGCAGGCGATGTTCGCGTCGATAGACCCAGCGGGCGATGCCGGATTTTTTCTGGGCATACTGCGCCCATTTGTCTGAATCGATGTCGACAAAGTCGATGACTCGAGTCGCGGAGTTAAACTGCGGTTCTACCACGAACTGCGCCATCGCTCCGGAAAAGAGCATGATTTTATCGATCTTATGCCGTTCGGTCGTCTGTTGAACCCAGCGTTGCAGCTTGCTGGAACTGTAGAGAGGCAGCGTGATGGGCTTTGCCTGGGCAAATGCCAGCGCCGCTTTGATATATCGTCGTGAGTTTTTAACCGGAAGGCAGTACAGAGATGCACACAGAGGGCGCAATTTTTCTATATATTGTTCGTCCTCAGGGTCATCAATAAAGCAGCCCAGATGAACATCGTAATGCGCGCAAAGCTCAAGCAGAATATGGTAAGAGCGTATCTTGTCGCCCTTATTGGGGGGGTAGGGTATGCGATGTGCTAGGAACAGTACCGACGGGCGCATCCTTTCATCTCTTGGCTTAAACTGTAGTGCGTCAATGTTAAAGGATCTTAACCCAGAGCAGGATTTTTTATGTCCTTAATAGATGAAATAGGGATGCTTTTTATGCACCAAGTGTATTAAAAAGCTAAGATACGGTTTGATTTTACAGGAGTAAGCCATTTTTATGTCGGTAGTCGAGCAACAGGATGAGTCCGTACCTCTACATAGGGTTGTTCCTATACTCGCAGGAGGTGGCGCTCGGCTATCCGCGCATATTGGTATTCTGACCGCTTTAGAACAATTGGATATCAAGTTTGATCATTTGGTAGGCGTCTCTGGGGGCAGTATCGTTGGGGCGCTCTATGCGGCGGGGCATTCGGTCGAAGCGATTAAGCAAGTGGCGATAGAGACCGATTTTAGTCATTTTTTAAGTCAGTCGCTGTTTAAATTGTTACGCAGTGGTGGTTTGTCGTCCGGTGACCGTTTTGAGCAATGGGTGGATGAAAAGCTTAATGGGGTAACCTTTCAAGAGTTAGCATACGATTTTCATGTGGTCGCGACGGATGTCCGAACTGGCCAGCCGGTGGTCTTCGATAAAAGCCGGACGCCTGATCTGAAAGTCTCGGCAGCGGTACGGTTTTCGATGTCGATTCCCATTCTGTTTAGCTTCAAGCCCTTCAAAGAGCATCTGCTGGTTGACGGCAGTATTCTCTCTGAGGAGGCGCTGCAGCGTGACTGGAGTGGAAATGGAGACCCTGTGGTCTGTTTTAGATTGCGCAGCACTCAGGCCACTGTCGCGACCAAGAAGCAGCCATTGATCCCCTTGAAGCAATACCTTTCCATGCTGATCCGTACCTTTATGACCACGATGTCTCGTGAGTACATCAGTGACTCGTTCTGGCACTCAACGGTCATCGTGCATACGGGGGCGATCTCGCCGATTGAATTCAAACTGACTAAAGAGCAGAAGAAGCAGCTGTTCAAGGCTGGCTATGACACGACGCGCCGGGTGGTGCCGCTGAAACTAAAAAATAGCGATGCGAAAAGGGGCGTTGCAGGATTGGCTTAGCGGCTTACTGCGTGTTGCATGCTTTTTGTACAATATTGAGGTCGATCATTCGTCCCCAGTTGAAGTCCTGTAGCAGTCGCTTCAAGCGAGGCTCCGTCTGGTGCAGGTTGATGTAGTGGCGAAACCGTGATTTGAGCGAAGCGCCCTCGATGCGAGGCTGCTCAGGATCAAGCTCCCAGGGATGTAGATAAAAGACAGCGGGTTGATCGAGCTGTTTCGATGCGCGCTGCATAAGCCATTTAAACAGCGGGTAGGGATAGAGTCGAAAGTAGCCTCCACCGGCACAAGGGATTCGGCGACCGAGTAGCTCGCAGGTGGTCACCGGAATCTCCAGTAAGCCGTTATCCCAGTGAAAAGGTGTTCTGGGTGCGTCGCTATAGCCATAGAGGTCATGAGGCACGGGGTTGATGCTGGAGCTGTAACGGTAACCGGCTTCAAGCAGCTCGTCAAAGGTCCAGGGTGTTTGTTCAGAAAAGGAAAAGCTGGGGGCTCGATAGCCTTTGACTTCGTGTCCGGTCAGGTCTTCTAACAGCTGCTTGGCAGAGCGAATATCTTCTTGGAACTGATGTTGGGATAGCAGATTGATCCGCTGATGGTTGTAGCCATGGCTAGCAATTTCATGGCCAGCCTGCGCGATTTTATTTATCAGAGCCGGGTAGCGTTCCGCGATCCAGCCGAGGATAAAAAAAGTCGCTAGTGTGCTGTTGGCGTCAAGTGTATCGAGTAGTCTGTCAACATTGGCTTCGACCCTGCACTGAAGCGATGGCCAGCGTTCAGGATGGCATTGGTTCTCGAAGGCAGATACCTGAAAATAGTCTTCTATATCAAGGCTAAGTGCGTTAATTGAATGGGATAGATCCGGGTCTGTCTCTTATACACATCT
>SDWN01000643.1 GCA_004195305.1 Neptunomonas sp.
CGCATCGATAGCCGCTCGGCGACCGGCCAACCCGACCTGTCCCTGCTGGAGCCCTATTTTCAGATCCTCAGCAACAGCAAGAGTACCCAGATACGGATCATCAATGGTCAAACCGAGTCTTCGACCGAGTGGCGCATCGACCTGGCGCCTAAGCTGATCGGGCGTATTTTGATCCCTCCGTTTGAGTTCGATGGTGCCCGCAGTGCCGCGCTACAGATTGAAGTGACCGCCAGCAAAGCCGCCAGCGGCAACCCCAACGATGACTATTACCTGGAGCTGGAGACCGACACGCCGAGCGCCTATGTCGATCAGCAACTCAAACTCAGCATCCGCCTCTACACCGCCATCAACCTGAGCAGCTTGGAAGCCCAGCCGCTACAGCTGGAAGGCGCCGATGTAATCAAACTCGACGAGCAGCAGTACCAAAAGGTGCAGAATGGCCGCCGCTTCCTGGTTTACGAACTCAACTACGCGATCTTTGCCCGCACCCCCGGCACGCTGGAGATCCCCCCACAGCGCTTCATCGCCCTCAAAGGCGGGTCCCGATCACTGTTCGATAGCCGTCGCGGTCAACAGATCCGGTTATCCACCCAGGCACGTTCGATCGATATCCTGCCGATCCCCGAGCCGATTAACCCGCGCGACTGGCTGCCCGCCAAGTCGGTCACCCTGAGCCAAGGCCTTAGCCTGGCGGACGGCGCTTACCGTGTCGGTGAGCCGATCACGCGTACTCTGACCCTGCGCGCAGACGGTGTAGAGGCGAACCGGTTACCGCAGCTGCCACCTCTCAGCGGTCAGGATTTCAAACAGTACCCGGAACCGGCTCAACTGGATCAACAGACCCCCGCTTCCGGCATCCACGCCAGCCGCATCGAGCGTTACGGACTGGTGCCCACCCGAACCGGCCCGCTTGAACTGCCTGCCCTGGAGCTGCTCTGGTGGGATAGCGTTGCTAATCAAGCGCGCGTTGCCCGAATTCCGGCCCAAACCCTGAATGTGCTCGCGCCGCTCAACACTCCAGCCACATCAACCCCAGCGACCCCATCGGTCGCTGCTGTACAGTCCCAACAACCAGCTACGCGGCTGCCTGCACAGGCCGTTTCAGCCAGCTCGGACTGGCTGCTCTGGAGCAACCTGCTCTGGGCCACTGTCTGTGTGCTGCTGGCTGGTTTATGGTGGCGCGCCCGCCAACCGGCTGCGCAGCCGGTAGTCAGCCAGGCTGCACCAGCCGCCAACACCGACGAGGCTCAAGCCTTCCGAGCACTCGAAGCCGCCAGTCGCCAGGGTGACTGGCACTCGATCCGCCAGGCGCTGAGTATCTGGCGCAGCACCGCTAGCGCCACGCCCATCAAGGACGAGGCCTTGACTCAGCAGTGCCAGCTGCTGGATAGCTGCTTATACGGCAAAGGATCGGTGCAGTCGTTCGATACTCAGGCGTTATTGGACGCGGTACGAGGGTGCCGGCAGCGATTGGCGGAGGCCAAGACTAAGACGCGGGGGTTACCGCCGTTGTACCTATAGGTGCTGCGACAACAGTACGTCCCACACCCCTGTGGATCGGAGTTGATTCCGACATCATCGGGTTGAAGCCCGACCCACAGAGGGTTACTTGTGGCCGCACTTCCCTCCCCTGTGGATCGGAGTTTATTGCCACATCGTCAGGCTGAAGCCCGACCCACAGAGGGTTACCTGTGACAGAGCTAGCGCTTTTTAGGAGATAGGGTTGCTGGCAGATACTGCTCATAACCCGCGACCCCGAAATAACGCACCGACTTCTTCTGGGTCTTCTTTTTGGCAATAAGATTGCCATCTCGATAGATCCTAACGATTTGGCTATCGCCGCTATGGTCAGCATCGTACTCGTTTAAATCATCCAAGCGCAGAGACTCGAATTCAGAGCGTGTAATGAGTTTCACCTTCCTTCTCCCATTCAAATACCAGGGCATTCGGACACCGGGGGCTTGGCATTAATTGTACCTTGTTTAACCCGGTTGATTACTTAGGTGTTCGACGTCATCCAGCGACAGCAGGCGCATAACAGGTTGCCCTATTAAGCTCTCAGAGCAACGAGGTTCATTCAATAAAAAACCGGCGGTGCGATCCCGATCACCGGCTGGTGCGCAAACAGCAGCATGAGATACAACAACAGCCCTCCGAGTAACCGCAGCCAGCCGATACCCCGCCAGTCGATCCGGGTAAACGCGCGGAAGGGTAGATTGACGGTACCACGGTGGAAGTGCTGCCACTGCTGCGGCTCCATCTTACGCTGCCGGGATCGCTCCAGGGTCAGCGTGCCCACCAGGCTGAGCAGCAACATCAGTGCAAACAGCAGCAGTCCGGCCGCATCGCCGTTAACCGGTATATGCGTCCCTGCCCAGATACCCAGCCCCCACAGCAGCGGATGGCGGGTAACCGAGACAATACCCGGATGTTTCGGGTCATAGCCCTTGGATCCCGGGCCGAGCGAGAACGGGTTCTTAGAACTGGCGCCAGCCACGATCAGAATGCAGGCCAGCGGCATCAATACCACCGGTAACCAGGCTGCCCAGAGCATCCAGGGCCAGAGGGGAATAAAGGGCGCTCGTGCAAATGCCTGTGCCAGCCAATAGATAATCGCCAGCGATAGCACACTGTAGCCCAGCAAAAAGCCACCACGACCCAGGCGCTGCTCCAGCGGCTGACGCAACCGCGGACGCATCGGTAACATATGACTCAGCAGAAATACCGCCACAGCGGCCAGTAGTTCAGCCATCAATTAACACTCCTTGTCTCGCATCCGTCATATCCTGGTAGTTTGACCGCATGGGGGAAACCGACGCCGCTGCGCCTAAGTCTTTGTAGTCGATCGCGTCTTTGAGCTCGTGCAGCCCCGACATATCGTGCGGAATAGGCTGATCGCCAAAATCAAAATGCTTATGGAAGTCTTTCATCATCGCCTTGAACGCACTCATCATGTAGCGCCGTTTGAAACCGTCCTCCAGCGCCACCACCTCTTTCATCTTATTGCCATAGAAGGTCATGTAGCAGCGCGCCAGCTCGCGGGAAACCTGATCGAGCGACATCGCATCGGGCTCGATAATCGGGGTCATCAGGTTGTATTTTGCGTAATCAAACACCCGGATATAAGGCTTCATCTGCTTGTACAGTGGCGTGAAGGGCATCGGTGTGATCAGCGGGAACACTGCAATATCGGGATTAAGACGGACCGCCTCGGCGATGGTCCGATCAACGCTCTCTGGCGTATCCTCGGGGAAGCCGATCATAAACGAGGCTTCGGTCATGATGCCGTGGTCACGCAGCAGGTCGAGCGCCAGTTTGTTCTGGTCGACACTGGTGCCCTTGTTCAGACTGTTGAGGGTGGTGTCATCGCTGCTTTCTGCACCCAGATACATGTGCATGATCTTGGCTTTACTGTATTTATGCAGGATATCCTTGTCGCGGATAATGTCCTCAACGCGGGTCTCCATCAGCAGCTTGACGTCTATATCGGCCTCGATCAGCAGGTCGAGCTGGCGCTCCCAGCGCTCGGCATCCTTCGTGGGATAGGGGTCAATCAGAGTGATAAATTCGACCGCGTAGGTATCAACCAGATGACGTATTTCCTCGATCACCTTCTCCGGATCTCGCACCCGCCAGTCGCCACGCCAGAACACCCGGTGGGAGCAGAACGAACAATCCATCATGCAGCCACGGGTGGTCATGATAGAAGCCATGCGCCCCCAAGGTGCGATATTGTAGTGGTAATCCTCCCAGTCCAGCAGGTGCCAGGCGGGTTCGTAGTCGTCGAGGCACTCGATATGAGCGCGCAGGCCAGTATTCACCACCTCGTCACCATCGACAAAGGCCAGCCCCTTGACACTATGCCAGTTCACAGCCAGGCGACTGCCATCCAGGTAGATACCCAGCAACTCGGCGAAGGTCGCTTCCGACTCACCCCGCAACACGAAATCTGGCGGGTTATCACCCTCGGTGAGGATCTCTTTGTAGAGGAAGGTCGGGTGAGGTCCACCTAGCAGGGTCACGATTTTGGGGTTGACCTCTTTAGCGATAGCCAAGGCTTCTAATGCCGCGGGAACGGTGGCGGTACTGATGGCACCAGACACAGGGAGGTAATCCAAGGAGACCACAAAATCAGGCTGGTACGCCTCGATCTCGGCACGCACGTCGTCAAAGGTCTTGTACTTGTTCATGGCATCGAAAATTTTCGCCTCGTACCCGGCTTTCTCTGCCACTCGGGCCAGATAAGCAAGCTGCAACGGTGGCCAGGTACCGATCACCTGAACCCCCCAACAATGGTAGGGAGGGGCAATAAAGAGAACTTTTTTTGCGGCGTTACTGTTTACAGTGTTGAGGGTCATCGGTCGCTCTATGATTTATTCAGAGTATCTCGGAAGCTAGCTGGATATCCCTGTCCACGCGGACAGGCTCACCCTAGGCCAGCCGAAACAAAAGTGACATATACCAATCTACTTTTGCTCGATGTGATTGTTTTTACACCCTTCCTGGTGCTCGATCAATTGCTCGATGCCCTCACCACAGGGACAGTCCGCCCCCATCGCCAGGTCGGCGGCAGCTGCCACGCGGGGCTTGCGACCGGTGACCAGGCCCATTTTGAAGCGAATCGAAAAATTAACGTAGTTTTCCAGAAAACGGAAGATCTTGTTATCGCCCATCGGTCCGACAGTACGCTGAGCCGGAAGTTCGGAAATCTTGCCGTTTTCGAGCTGCGCTCTGCCAATAATCCGAAAACTGCCGTCCTCCGCCACAACCCCCAGGTTATCGCTCTGCACCGCCAGCACCGTTGGCAGGTTGGACAGGTCAAAGTGGCGCAACAGCCCGACCTCACCCGCGGGCAGCGGTTCAAGGCTGACCGGATCAACCACATCGGTGCGCACCCAGGGCGGCGGAATCATCCTGGGTGCGGACGCTGGCAGGCCCTGAATCCGCTCGCGCAATGGACTCTCGAAGAAATTGGTGGCACTCTCGGCCATCCCCAGCACATTGATGCAGTGATCTGCAGAGAGCCCGAGCACCTGTTCGGCCATCTGGTAATATGCTTGTCGATCCACCGCACCAAAACGACCGCGATAACCGCCGCCGTCACCGATCCGGCTACCTGCAGGCAGGCGAAACGACACCCCGCGCTTCTGACAGGCTTGAAAGAAATAGACGAAAGCGCCGGTGGCGCCGATAAACGCTACCGGCTGGCCGCTGGCCTCACACTCCTCCAGGGCCCGAATCATCGCCTGGATATCGATGCCGCTTTTAGTCAATAGGAACTGGCTGTTGTCGGCCCCGAAGCGTACCCGGGTCTCCTCCATCCCCATCGCCATCCCCATCGAAGGGGCCATCTGCGGGCTGGGGGCCAGGATCAACACCCGGCAGCGACGATTTTGCTGTTCTAGCTGCGCCTGATCAGGAAACAGATAGGCCGCGGTCATCACCCGATTAGCAGCGAACACCAGCTCTTTGCCAAGCTTATCCCTGAAGATCTGGCCGCGTTTATTGGCGGTGGTCCCCGAGGTAAGATTAGCCATCACCGCCTGCTCTTTAGGGAAGGAGGTGACCAACTCTTTTTTAAACGCATCGGTGGGGAAGGCAGGGATCTGCTGCCAGTGATCGACCTGATCCGGACGGACACCCCGCGCATCACAGAACTGCCGGTACGGCGGGTTCGCCTGGTATTGATAGCGAAACATCGCCAGCGCCAACGGTTCAAAGGCCGTGCGATCGCCATCGACCCCGGCCTCGTACAGCGTCATAACCGCCGCGGCCAGTTGCTCGGCGCTCATTGGCTCGGGCTTCTCTTCGCTCTTCTCTAAGTTGTTATCTACGCTTTTATTTAAGCTTCTATCTAAGTTCTGCAACGCTGCATCCTGCTGTTGATTAGTCATTAGTGCGTCCACAGGTAGATCATCCAGCTACCTCCGACAAAAGCGATACCCAGTACCGCGTGTTTTACGATCAGCATCTGCTTCTTGACCTGCCAGTTATGCTTACTACCCCCCCCTTACCGCGACGAACGAACAGACCGGTCAGGCATACCAGCAGCAGCGAAAACCTGCAGAAGACAAAGTAGATATTATTGAGCACGCTTAACCAGGGACGCATAGGTTGGTTCTCGTTGGGTGAGTGATAGAGTCAGCTTGAGGCATCGGTGAGGCTAGGTTTAAGCACCCGGATCCTGTACGCCTGATCATCGGTTGCATCGATAGACAGCAGCCGGTGGCCGGTTTGTTGGCACCAGTCCGGGATATCATCCAGCGTTGAGGGATCATCGGCGAGCAGGATAACTTCGACGCCGTGCGGCAATTGTTCGAGGCGCTGCTGCAACCGCATCATCGGTAACGGACAGACCAACCCCCGGGTATCGATCTCGATCCGATCCCGACTCTGGCGCAGCTCCCGCTTGGCTTGCTGCCACAATTGATCAAGGGTGGCCTCATCGCTGTCAGCCATGACCACCCCCTGCGCTGCGGCCAACTGCTCCACCCGGCGAAAACGCAGCTCGAACTTCTGATTAGACTGGCGCAGCAACTGCTCGGAATCCCGTTTCAGGTGTCGCACCAGGTTGACACAGGAAAACAGCAGATCGCCCAGTTCGTCGGCTATCTCGGCATCGTCGCCACCCGCCAGTGCCTGGCGCAGCTCGATCATTTCGGCGTCCAGGTTGTCCAATACGGGCTCGAGCTGGCACCAGTCAAAACCGACCGAGGCGGCGCGTTTTTGCAGTTTATGGGCTCGCATCAGCGCGGGCATGGCGCTGGATATATCGTCCAGAACCGACGCCTGTGTGACTGCCGAGCGCGCAGTTTCTCCGCTACTATTTCCAGTCTCTTTTTCGGCTCTCTCTTCGGTCTTGATCCGCTCCCAGCTCTGCTTAATCTGGGCCGGGCTTAAGCTTGGCCCTTTGCCGAAACTGGCGAAGCTGCCATCGGGGTAGACATGCGGATGGCGGCGTAACAGTTTGGCCACCAGGCCATCGATAATATCGGCAAACTGGAACCGCCCCTGCTCGGCACAGATCTGGGCGTAGAACACCACCTGAAACAGCAGATCGCCCAATTCATCCTGCAGGTGGGGATAATCCTGGCGCTCGATGGTATCGATCACCTCATACACTTCATCCAGGGTATGCGGCACGATCGAGGCCAGATCCTGTTGCCGGTCCCAGGGACAACCAAATTTCGGATCCCGCAACTGAGTCATCAGCCGCAACAGATCATCGAGCTGATGAGGCATCAGTGCGCACCCGGAAGCTGACGGTGCACATCGGTAATATTGGGCAGCTGGCCCACCTTATCCAGCACCCGACCCAGGTCCTGCAGACGTTTTATTTCGATCGAGATCAGCACCCGCGCGGTGCCCTGCTTGGTATCTGTATTGGTGTTCACCGCATGCACATTAACCCGCTCAGCGGCCAGCACAACCATAATATCGCGAAGCAGTCCGTTGCGATCGAGGGCGTCGATCCGAATATCGACACTATAAGCCTGACCCGCGTCTTCATCACCCCAGCTCACTTCGATCATCCGCTCATGATTGTTCGATTCGAGTTGCAGCGCGTTGAGGCAATCCTGACGGTGGATAGATACACCCCGGCCCTGGGTGATATAGCCGACAATCGGATCGCCAGGCACCGGCTTGCAGCAACTGGCGATCACCGTCAGCAGGTTACCCACCCCTTGAATCGACACATCACCCTTGGGACGGGTGCTGCTAACCCGCTCTGTTTTCAGATCCAGAGCCAGCTGCTCATCGGCAACTACGCTCTGTGAGGGACTATTGTGCTCAATCTGCCGCTGCGCGGCGCCCAGCAACTGGCTCAGTCTGAAGTCACCGGCGCCTACCGCCGCGGAGAGATCGTCCAGATCGGTATAGCCCTGTTGCTCAGCCAGTTGATGCAGGTTCAACTGCGGTACGGCCAGACGTTTGATTTCGCGCTCAATCAGGTGCCGTCCTTCGTAAATATTCTGGTCTCGGTTCTGTTCCTTGAACCAGTTTCGTATTTTAGCCCGTGCCCGCGCGGAATAGACATAACCCAGATTCGAGTTCATCCAGTCCCGGCTCGGCCCGCCGTGCTTGGCGGTCATAATAACCACCTGATCACCGGTTTTTAATTTGGCCGTCAA
>SDWN01000654.1 GCA_004195305.1 Neptunomonas sp.
CCAACAGCGAACGGCTATCCTCGTCGGCCTCTTTGACCCGTGTATCCTGTTCAATCAGGCCTGACATCAGCTCCTTCCCGAACTCAGCGGGTGACGCCATAAACCCCAGTGCTGGATTCGCAAGCCGACCTGCAAAATCACCCATCATCTGCCCGAGCTTGCGGCCGGGGCCTTGGTTGGTGTTCTCAAGACTCTGCACCTGCTCATAAGCGCTCACCGCGGTGTAGCTTTCTGAGCGAGTAAGCTGCAGATTCATCGACGCCAGTTCGGTCTTATCCATCCGGAACTCAGACGCTTGATCAAATGCGTCCTGAATATCTCCATCAAAAAAGTCATCGGCGATCTCATTGACGTCTTTGATCAGCGCTTGCAGCGCATCGATCTCATCCTCATCCAGATCACCCTCGACACTGAAGCGGTAATCGCTGCTCTCACTCCGATCCATACTGTACGACAGCGCAGAACCGTTCGCGTCGCTGTAGCCACCGAGACTGGATTGATAATCACTTTGCTTACTGAAGGTGATGGTCACTTCGTCACCATCCTGAGTTTTAACCTGCAACGAAAGAGTTTCAGCCGCCTGATAGCGCTCTGCGGCTAACACGCTGGTACGCGAACCGGACAGCGCAGGCTGAGTCGACGCCGGAGCCAGGCCTTCCAATCCGGTCAGGGTCTGTTTAAGCGTATCGTCGATGGTCGCCGCGATATCATCGGACAACAGATTCATATTGCTGAGGATCGAACGTGCTTCGGCAAAGCCCTTTTGTATCCCAGCTACCGCCTGCTGCCGCAGCGAATCCACTTCTGCTTCTGATTTACCGCTGCGCCGCGCTTGCTCCAGCCCCATCTCGACAAAGTCGGTGATCCGACCGGCGATTTTCTTAGGGGTAAAATCCTTGGCATCGAGCTGCTTGAAGTCTCCAACGTCCGACATGCCAGGCACTTTCTGGGCTAGCTTCTCCAACAAAACATCGGTGGCGGAGACCTCTTTGGCAGCGGGAGAAGAGCCCAGAGAAGACATTTTTCCCTGTAAATCCTGACGGTTGATCAGCTCGGAGTGGTTACTGGTGATTTGCACGGTGATTACCTCGACTATAGAACCTACCCTGTTATCGGCAGAGGCTCAAAAAGCATGAGCAGGGGCATACCGACCCGGTAAAAAAACTTGCGGAGCTGGTCGCTGAATCCGTTACAGAAACAGTAGGCAGTGACGATAGGAGCTACGATGCTGTCGTATCAACCCACATCAATCCGTATAAACGCCCTGACCGGGCCGCTATCGAGCGGCAGTATAACGTCGCTCGGCGCCTTCAGGACGCTTTTTAAAACGTTTATATTCCCACTGATACTGCGCCGGAACATCCAACACACAGGCTTCAACACCTTGATTCAACGCAGTTAAAGCAGCAATTTTATCATCACTATAAATAGCCTCCGGCGGCGCTTGAAAGACAATTTCAAACCCCTTAGGGACACGCCGGGCAAAAGCGAAGACCACTTTGCAGCCGGTTTTCTGTATCAGTTTTTGCACCAGCGTCATCGTAAACGCGGGCTCACCGAAAAAAGGAACGAACTGTCCCGCATTGGTTTCCCGCGGGGTCTGATCGGGCAATACGCCCGATATACCGCCCTCTTTCAAGGTCTTCAGCACTTGCGCCAACCCTTTCCTGTCAGCCGCAGCAAGAGTAGCCCCGAAACGTTGACGCGACTGCCGAACGATCGGATCCAATGCACTCAGCTTGGGGGGTTGATATAAATTGGTATTCGGGCCGAGGCTGGCAAGATGGAATCCAAGCACCTCCCAGTTGCCGATGTGCGGCGCCAAAACGAGCAGCCCTTTACCCTCATCGAGGTAGGATTGAGCCAACTCGTTAGCCTCGTAGGCAAGGATATGCTGCCTTATCCACTCACCATTTCTGGCCCATACAACACAGACCTCTGCGGCCAACTTGCCCGTCTCCAGGACACTTTGATACGTAATCCTGCGCCGCTCATCCTCCGCCAGATGACTAAGACAGATGTCGATATTCTCACGGGTTACCCTTACTGAACGGACCGAGAACCGATACCCAAGCCAGCCCACAGCAGCGCCAAGAGCCCGGGCAAAGGAAAGAGGTAAGCAGCCGATGAGCTTTAAAACCGGCACCACCAAAAATGCTTTTAGATTGATCATAAAATATTCGAATATGAGGCTGCAGGCTCAGACTGGGAGGGTTCTAAATCAAGCAGATTGAAAAAACACGGCACTACCGAGGCGACCGAGCTTGGCCTCTGTCTAATCCGCCCAAGCTCAACCATTATCAACAACTACCAATAACTACCAATAACTACCAATAACTACAGCACAACAGAGAAGATCCAAAACCCGCGCTGTCGCGAATCATAACATACTGAATCGCGCTTCGTTTAGCACAGACTTCGGATCTATAAACACGCCAGCGTTAGGCAGGGAACCAGGCAAGCGGCTAACCCAGCACCTCAATGACTTACACTCTCGTCCCAGAAAAAGGAGGAAGGCTAGATGCCACAGCCAGCATCAAACACACCTATTTCAACTCTAAACCAAGCATCTGCACAAAACATTTATTACGCTTATTTTCAATCGGTTAAGAAGATACAGACAAACAACACGAAGACGACTGTTGCGATGCAGCATAGCACCCTATACACTCCCCTAAACAACAACTTTGCTACAGGGCTTACCAACATGTTTAACAATATTAAAACTGCTGACTTCTCTGCGTTTGGCGCACCTGTTCAGAAACTGATCGAACTGAACACGGCAACTATGACTAAAGCTTTCGAGCTTCAGCAAGCCGCTGCTAAGAAGCAAATGGCTCAGTCACAGGCTAGCTTAAAAGCTGCTCTGGAAATCAAAGACGCTAAAGGCCTAACTTCTTTTGTTACCGAGCAGTCTGAAATTGCCAAGACTACCCTTGAAGCTCTGAAAGCCAATACTCAGGTTAGTGTTGAAGCCTCCAAAGCATACTTTGCTGAAGTTCAGGCGATCCTGGCTGAAACCAAGGACACTGTGGTTAAAGCAGCGACCCAAAAAACAGCATAATTTTGCTCGTTTAAAAAGGCTCCCAACAGAGATGTCGGGGGCCTTTTTTGTGCCTGGCGCGCTGGGTTCGTGGGTATCGATAGCGCCATAGCGCGTACCCCTGAGCTACACAGCGGTGCAGGGCAGTGGGATAAATAACAATGGAATCTATTTGTCCACTAGGTAACGATTAACCCGGCGAGTTAAGAGGAAACGCGATATTAATCAACCAGTTCAATACCCAAACACTCAAGCAAGCAGACCGCCTCATAGCGGCTGAACGTAGCCCCCTGCACCTGGTTAAAATGGACATCAATATGGTAGTTGGTCGCTCCGCTAAAATCCGCTCTGGTCAGATTTGTTCTATTGAAAAGACTGTACGAAAAATCTGACTGCTGGAAATCGGCTTCACTGAAATCACCCTCCCTAAAATCGACATCATGTGCTTTGCATTCGTGAATCACAATCTGCTGCAAGCTCAATCCAAAAAATGAAGAGTCATTAACAATGCACTTGTTAAACTTTATTGCCGAGTTTAATACGACACTTGGCCAAGAAGCCTTGGTCCAATCAATGCCTATAACTTTACACTCGTCAAAAACAACCTCCGAAAATCTGCTATAACCGAGACTTACAATACTTAGATTACATTTAACAAACTGACAGTCGATAAATGTACACTTTTCAAATATTACTTCAGTAAAGTTGCATTCGTTGAACGTACAACAATAAAACTCATTAAAGCTTATCTCTTTTACTGACAAGTCGAGTCCGGAAAATATTTTTTCGATGTATTCATTGCCACCAACGTCAAGATCACTCATTGCAAACTCGTTATCCAAGACTTTAAACGGACTCAGTGTATTCTCTGAGTATTAAGCAGCCAATAATCAGTATTACAGAACTGTCGCAGCGCTGATACCCTGACCCACGCCACCATCGCCAGCTGGCTCATTTCTCGTAAGGTTCTAGCCGCCCTCATGGGTATTGCCACTGAGTCAGCATGAGCAAAATAGAGTGCGAAGCGTAACCCCTCACCTATAGCTGCGGCATATGAAACAATCGTACCCTAATAATTAATTCGCATATTTACTTTACTATTAACCGGGTGGACAATTAGGTTCCATCTCTATCTACCCATTGCTAATAAATTCAAACAGTTGAGTAAAACTTATCTCTTTTAAAAAGCGCGCCCTGCTTCATACCAGCCTGGTGGCTAAAAGCAAGTGATCTAAAAACAGATCATTGTTGCGCCGCAACATAGAACAGGATACTATCCCTCCATCAACTACTTTTAAATATGGGTATAAATCATGTTCAACAATCTTCCTACTGCTGACTTCTCTGCCTTCACCGCTCCTGTTCAAAAACTGATCGAGCTGAACACGGCAACAATGACGAAGGCATTTGAGCTTCAGAAAGCAGCTATCGAGAAGCAAATTGCTCAGTCACAAGCTGATTTTAAAGCTGTTTTGGAAATCAAAGACGTTGAAGCTCTAACTTCTTTTGTTACCGTTAAATCTGAAGCGGCCAAGGCCAGCCTTGCAACTCTGAAGGCTGAATCTGAAGTGGCTACAGAAAGCGCCAAAGCATACTTTGCTGAAGTTCAGGCTATCCTGACTGAAGGCAAGGACGCTGTAGTTCAAGCAGCGACGCCTAAAGCAGCAGTCACTAAAACTGCTGCAAAAAAAGCATAATTTAAGAGCTACTTAAAAAGGCTCCCAGCAGCAATGGTGGGGGCCTTTTTTGTGCCTGGATGATACAGAGAAAGAGTCAGAGACATAAAATCGCACGCAGGCGTAAACCTAGGCCTGCAGGCTATAGCCACGGCATTTATTTACGCCTACACCCCCCTCTAAAAACGCGGACTTGAGCAGGGATGAGGGAGCGGTATCGGCAACAACTGCCAACGACTGGGCAACTCCGTCTGCTCAAGCATTGCGCTACATTGAGAACAACGAAAAATGGTGTAATTGGTGATCTGGCTGCATTCAACCAACCGCTGGTGTTTCGGGCAATTTTGTGTGGATAGTAACGAGCGGCAGTCTGGGCAAAGATCGTGATGATTCATAGCTGACATCCCTGTCGTTAATTTTTGCCAGTATAGATCATATACATAAGCCAAGTAGTGATCTATATCAAACACTCAAGCAGTGGCTCAAGATGGATTGGACGGTTAATGTGCAGTGCATTCATCAACAGATCAAACCAGATTGAAACGTACAGAAGTGAACTATACATAGCCGCAACCTTCTAGCCCGCGACCTTCTAGCCCACAACCTATAGTTACCGCACAAGAAGAAAAAGCTTAAAAATTGCTTCGATTGCCGACAAAGACTGCTATTGCGATGCAGAATAGTGCGATGTACTATCGAAAGCCCCTGGTTATTGTAATGGAATGCGATCATGTTCAAAAATATTCAAGCTACCGACTTCTCTGCTTTTAGTGCTCCTGTTCAGAAGCTGATCGAACTTAATACAGCAACAATGACTAAGGCATTCGAGCTTCAGCAAGCTGCTGCCATGCAACAAATAGCCCAGTCTCAGGCTAGCTTAAAGGCGGCCCTGGAAATCAAGGACGTTGAAGGCTTAACTGCTTTCGTTACCAAACAGTCTGAAACGGCCAAGGCTAACCTTGAAACGCTGCAGGCTGAAGCTCAGGTTAGTGCTGAAAGCACCAAGGCTTACTTTGCTGAAGTTCAGGCTATCCTGACTGAAGGCAAGGATGCTGTCGTTAAAGCAGCGGTAAAAAAAGCATAATTTCGCTACTTTTAAAAAGCCCCCGCCAGCAATGACGGGGGCTTTTTTGTGCTGGTGTGATATTGCCAAAGCGCCAAAATGGCCATTACAGTGACCCGTTTTACGGCCCCTCTATGGATGCTGTGAACGGCTGCCAAGGTGCCACAAGAACTAACGAAGCAACAGCTCGATTGCATCTATAAAGCGTCATCGTAGACCGCTATGGCCTGTACCACTATAGTATTCCTTCGATCGGCTTGCAGGCGCCCTAGAACGAATGCTCCGATTGTCATCAGCAACTATGAGTAGCTGGACAGAAAAAGTGCTAACAATCAAAAGGAGTGGCGACATGCTGGGAAACTGTAGTGATTGTTGTTATTGGCAGTTTCAATCCATCCCGGATCTGCAAACGCAGGATGAACAAGATGGTTACGGTCTTTGCGGGCTTATTGAACAGACCAAAGGAAACCCTAAAATGGCGTTAGCCCGGTTGGATGATGACCTGACCCGCTTTCAGACACGCCATGAATTTGGTTGCATCATGTTCCAGAACAGTTGATTAGCCCCAAAAGGCTCTAATCTCCTCGGCCACCGGTTCAGCCGTCTCCATATGCAGATGATGCCCACCCGGCAGCGTCTTAACCTGCAGATTAGCCACCGCGGCATAACGCAGCTCAATGCCCTCTCGTCGACTGATCGTGCCCTGATCAGCATTGATCAGAAGAGCGGGGGCTTGGATGGCGCTCAGGTGAGCCAGCACCTGCTCTTCAGTCAGATACACCGGAGAGGCCAGGGTTAACCGTGGATCAGTGGTCCAACGCATCCCCTCTTCACAGGCCTGGCTGTTACGCTCGACCAGACACCTTGCCGACGCATGGCCCAGATCACCGACCCGTACCCGCGCCTCAATCATCGTATTCAGGTCCGGATAAACCGGCGCGCATTTGTCGGCCAGCCCGCTCATCTGCATAATCGAGCGGGTAAGTTGTTCAGGCGCCTTGGCAGGATCAGCGGAATAGGGGCCCAATCCGTCAATCATCACCAGCCGCTCGATCCGCTCAGGCTGCACCGCGCTGACAAAGCTGGAGACACCTGCACCAAGTGAATGGGAGATAAACGAGAAACGGTCCCAACCCAACCCGTCGGCAACCGCGATCACATCGGCAACGTAATCGACAAAATGGTAAGCCACGCCAGGCGCACGGTGCGAGGAGAGTCCATGGCCGGGCAGGTCGATGGCCACCAGACGCAGATCCGGCAGCAGCGGCGCGAGCAGATCAAAGCTGGCCGCATTATCCAGCCAGCCATGGACCGCCAACACCTTAGCCCCCGTCTCAGGTCCCCAGGCCTTGGCAGCAATTTGATACCAAGGCGTTTTAATAACAATCTGTTGCGGTTCAGTCACAAATCGATCCCTAACAAAATTTCAGTCACCTTATCAGATCGACAATTTACTACTCAAGCGCAGGCCCCATTAATGAATTTATGCAGCCAAACAGAAAGGTCGCAGTCATCACTGATTTCACCACCACCAGAGCATAGGTTAAGCTGACAATCCGACTTTTACTCATCCGGTTTTACAATGTCAGGCTGTCATCATTGTTCAGCTGTTAGCGGCGGCCTAATAGCGCGCATAAACGGTGAACGCCCTTGTCTGAGTTTGATGTCAGTATAGCCGCCCTATGGGTACCGTTACTGACTCTATTTAGCGCCACTCCAAACGCAAAAAAGCCGCCAATAATGGCAGCTTTTTTGTCGAGTCCTTTATAGCTACCCACCGATTCCATTTGGTGGTACATCCGCTGTATCCTTGTAGCTTGAGATCAATTCTATGCCTATAAAACCATGCAAACTATAGAAGTAATTCCTAGATTGCTGCAGTGCATTAAATTACCCAAAATTAATGACCTTTTACGCCTATTGAAGGGAACACACTCGCCATCGATACCCACAAAATCTGTGGTTAACTCTGCTAGTGGGCTATGGCCATAAGCGACAGACACCTATGTAACGATGACCCTGGACATCTTAAATTTCATGGCAAATAGCTTAAGTTAGTGCCATTCGAGTCTGACCCCATTGATCTGCCATTGATCTGTAGCTACTTTTAAAAAGGCTCCCATCAGAAATGGTGGGGGCCTTTTTTGTGTCTGGATGACACCGACGATACAATCGTCACCCTTTTTCGTCGTCGCTATTTTGGACAGCAAAAATAGCTTTATTAAGATCTTTCACTTTCTGCAAAAACTCATGCGACCCGTAACCAGCTAAAAGTGATATAGCTACGTACAACATAACAGCCCTCATACTGGGCAACGACTCATCACTAGGGACA
>SDWN01000880.1 GCA_004195305.1 Neptunomonas sp.
TCGCGGATTTTTTTCAGCATCGCCTGGGCATGCGCGGCCTCCTCTTCCGAGACTTTACCCGCAGGCTCCCCCTTGAGATCCACGCGGTCAGCATCGGTTACAAGGCTCTTGTAATACTGCGGAGCACGCACATAGGACGCCAGGGCACGCTTGATTTTACCTTGCGGAAGTTTTTGCTCTGCTAACAGATCTTCCTGAATGCCAATTTTTAACGGCTTTACCGCATCACGATTAAAAGTTTCGGGGTAGAGTTCTGAGATGAGCGCCACCGCGGCTTGATTAGCGACGCGATTCTTATTCTTTGAAGGCTTAACGGACGGAGTCTGGGTCATAGAAAAATCGTTTATGGTTGCTGGAAAAACTACAAAGGAAGGTCAATCGACTCAACCTTCACCTTTTCGGATCAGGTAATAAAAACAATCCGCGTGTTCGCGCATACCGATCAACTCGTGACCGAGAAAAGCGCAAAATTTAGGGATATCGCGCTCTGTGGAGGGATCCGTAGCGATCACCTCCAGCACCTCACCGATAGCGATATCCCGCACTTTATTATGAAGCATCATTACCGGCTCAGGGCAGTACAACCCACTCGCATCCATACAATGATCTGGTTTTATCTCAGTCATAGCCTCACCTTAAAAAACTAGGGCCATTGTCGCAAATGCTGATGACAGGAAAAAGTAGCAATGCTACTTTTTTTACTATCTGGACAAATAACCGGCCCGCTAATTATGCGGGCCTTATACTTAGATTAGCAATCGAACAGCAAACACCGAGGAGATTAATCATGATCAAGGTGATGATTGAGCGCTATATCGCGGAAGACTTAGCTAGCCACTACCTGCAACTCGCCAACAGCACACTGCAGACAGCAATGGCAGCGCAGGGGTTTATCAGCGGGGAATCACTACAGGATGTAAACAACCCGAATCACCGCATTATTTTTGCTAACTTCCGAACTCTGGATCACTGGCTAAACTGGTACCAGAGCCCTGAACGCAAGGAGCTTCTAAGCAGCCTGCGGCCGCTGCTGATCAGCGATGAAAAAATAATCATCATGGAGCACATCTAAGTGTCTTAGCCAGCGAAACCCCGTGGACCGCCCAGCACCGGCTCATCCGCGCCTTAAATAGCCGGTCACCTCTTCACGATCGTGATAGAGCTGCTTCAGATCCAATCGGTATGCGATCCCCGCCTGCCCCAGCTGCTCACGAATGAGATCCTGACACTCACAAACAGCCTGGTAACGCTTTTTCATCGGTAACTTGAGATTAAAGATAATCCGCTCGCACCAGCCCTGCTGTAGCCAAAGCGCCATATGCCGGGCCACCTTAGAGGGCTGATCAGCCATATCGCAAACCATCCACTGCACCGATCGCTGCGGCTGAAAACGAAAACCATCCTCGCGCACATGCGTGACCAGTCCGCTATCCATCAGCGATTCCGCCATCGGACCGTTATCAACCGCAATGACCTGTAGATGACGTTTAACCAACTGCCAGGTCCAACCTCCGGGTGCCGCACCCAGATCCACAGAACGCATCCCCGGTGCCAGCAGTCGCTCGCGCTGCCCCTCATCTAAAAAATGCAGAAAGGCTTCATCCAGCTTTAGCGTTGAACGACTTGGCGCTGCGCCCGGAAACTTCAACCGCGGGATACCCATCTCGTCACAGGAATGGTTACCTGGATAACTAACCCCCGGATAAACCCGATCAGAACTCAAAAAGAACAGATGTAAACGGGGCAGCTTGGAGGTGCGCTTAGGAGTTAGAATGCCCGCTCGACGCAGCTGCTGGGCACAGGGTGAGGTAAATTTACGGCAAAATCCTGCCAGGGATTTTGCCTCGTTAGTATCGGCGGTTTCTATCACCAGCTCACCACAGCGCGGCAAGAGACTGATCTGCTCGAGCAAGGGTGTGATCCGGTCCGCTTCTGGCAGGCCTTCAATCAACCCGGGGCCAGCAAACCACTGCCGCACGAAGATTAACTGCGAAAAAACCAGCAACCGCTGCAACAGCGACGCACCATCAGCGACATGGCAGACATAGACAACGTAGCCGTCACCCCTGCTGGTTTTAGAGTACCCGGGAACGCCAGCTTGAAGCGCCAGGTCATTAATTTCAGCCGCACACTCCGGTTCAAAACCGGGCCGACAATACAGTATAAGATGATTCATAGGTCGGCATTATAACCACCATGGCGCTGAGCGCACGGTCATTCGCACAACCTCAGGGTTAAACGTTCAAATCGACCAAGAGCAGATTGGATCTGAGGAGCCAAAAATCGTTAATACTGATCGAGATAACCTTAAACCAAGCCCTGGAAGGTTGATTCCACAAGGGATGAGTGACGCCTAGGAGGATCTAAAGCACATTTACGAACAACGCTAGGCCATATATACGGGTTAATGATCGTCTCGTTTGAGCCTAACCCACCCTATCCCGATATCACTTTGCTATCATTGATCACTATGCTTAATTAAACACTTCTTGATAAAACGCAGTTTGCATAGATTTAAAATTGATACTGTGGCATCTTAACCGTTTACATTTGCGCTACTGGACGGCGAACACTTTTTAATAGGATCAGGCATGTCTGACAAGATAAATACAGCTACCAGTAAAAGTCCCATTCAGCACATTAACTGTGACGACTGTGGACTTTTCCCACTGTGTAAACCTGTCGAGATCGGTGGGCGCGAGCTCAACATCGCTGATGAATTTGTTGAACGTCGCCAGCCAATCAAGGCTGGGGCCTATCTGTTTCAAGAAGATGAACCGTTTCGGGCGATCTTTGCTGTGACCTCGGGAGCACTGAAACTGGTCAACATCGACCCACACTCCCAAGAACTGGTGGTCGGCTTTGCCTTGGCCGGTGAAACCTTGGGGCAGGCTGCAGCCTACCCCAAGCGCTACCCGTGCAGCGCCATTGCGCTTGAAGATAGCTACGTCTGCGAACTGCCAATGACCACCATTACCGATATGGCGGCTACTGCTCCTGCACTGCAGCAGAACCTGCAGCATATGCTCAACAAAGAAAATTTCGACCTGCATCGTCAGTTCGCAATGCTGATGGCGCGCAAGAACGCAGAACAGCGCCTGTCCGCTTTTCTGCTCAATCTCTCAATGCGCTTAGAAGAGCGTGGGTTCTCCAGCGAACAGTTTCAATTACCGATGTCGCGCGATGATATCGCCAACTTCCTTGGGCTACGCAAAGAGACCCTGAGCCGGTTGTTTACCAAGCTGCACCAACTGGGTGCCATCGCGGTTCGCGGCAAACATATCCGAATTCTCGACATGGCACTCCTGCGCGAATGCTCAGGACTTCCTCTGTGCACCTGATCACCCCTTTGGCCGCTGGCAACAGCCCATAACATGCCCCCCGATAAGCCCCTGGCTAACCACCACGGGCTTATCATTTTTACCGGACACTCTAATGCTCAGCGATACACTGCCTTACTTCAGCGCCTTTCTGGTCGGGTTGCTGGGCGGTGTCCACTGCCTGGGGATGTGCGGCGGCATTATCGGCACGCTTAACCTGGGCCTTACACCCAGTCAGCGCAGCCAGCCACTCACCCTGCTGTCCTATCAGATCGCTTACAATTGTGGGCGAATCTTCAGCTACACACTGGCAGGCGCACTAATGGGGGGACTCGGACTGCTGCTGGTTCAGTGGCTCCCCTTTCAGGCAGCGCAACGGCTGCTACTGGCTGCCGCCGGGCTCTTTATGCTACTGCTGGGGTTATATCTGGGCGGCTGGTGGCGACTCTTGGTTCGAGTGGAGCACCTGGGACGTCATCTCTGGAAACGCATCGAACCCATTGGCCGGCACCTGTTGCCGGTCCGCAGCCGGACCCAGGCGCTGCTGCTGGGGACTCTCTGGGGCTGGTTACCCTGTGGCCTGGTGTACAGCATGTTAATCACCGCCACCGCTAGTGGCGGCATCACCCAGGGCAGCTTACTGATGCTCGCCTTCGCCCTGGGCACGCTGCCCAATCTACTATTAATGGGGGTTTTAACCGGCGCTGCAGCCCATCTGTTCCAAGCCAAAAAGGTCAAACAGCTGTCTGGGTTAATCGTTATCGGATTTGGACTCTGGACGCTCTACCGCGCCCTGTCCTGAATAAGCGATTAACCTGCTGGACCCATTAACCTCGATCCATGGCTCCTTTGCCTAATCAAACCCGGCGTAAGCACGTAAGCTTACTGGGCTTGATAAGGGCCGATTGGGCAATAATAGTGATTCCGTGGCAATGAATACTGATTAGCCCGCATCGGCCTCAGACACATCGCCCTCCACATCACCAGCCACAAGCACCACCGCCGGATTGGGAAAACGCTTATAGTTCTCGGCACTTAACTTTCCTTGTGCGGCCTGATGCATCGCGTCAGACTCCATCACGATCAGCACCAACACAGAGACCAGAGTCGGCAGCAAGCCAACACCGCCGATCACCGCGAACACCGCAACCTTTTTCATTCCGAGGTAACTGTAGCCGATCCACCCCAACAATGAGATCATGCTAAAC
The DNA here is from genome assembly GCA_004195305.1 of Neptunomonas sp. GTDB lineage: Bacteria > Pseudomonadota > Gammaproteobacteria > Pseudomonadales > Balneatricaceae > Motiliproteus. The sequence goes on from SDWN01000880.1 coordinate 4,529, forward strand.
AGCACCAGCACCCCCAAAAACACCCGCGAGCGCCGCGCTACGATCTGCCACTGGCACATCACATACCAACTGGAGCCACTGCGTTCACGACGAGCACGCAGCAAGGTATAACCCAGGATGAGTAATGACATAACCGGCACCATCGCGATAGGTTGCCAAAATGAACTAAAAATCCCCAGGGAGGCGACAAACCACAGAATGTGATTACCCACCAGGTTGGTTAAAAACAGCTCATGCGGTACTTTGGCCTTGGCCAACTCTTCGGGACTGATTTCAAACTGCATTAAGGCTCTCCATTGGCAACACGTTCGGGCCGCTAGGACGACATATCGCAGTCAGCGGTATCATATTCTACGGGGATTGTTACAATCAGCGGCCGATCCAGCATCTGACCAGGCACGTCTGTTTTAGCACTACGGCCGCGCATGTTTATAAGCACGGTCAAGTCAAGTACAACCCTTTTTCAAAGACTCTTTTACACATATTTTCATTCACAGGCCCTGTTAGGACAACGCTCATGGATCGTAAAATACCCCTGGTAATACTGGCTGTTGTCTTGGTCCTGCTGGCGCTGGCAATTCTTGCGCCTGGAGGCCGCAAAGTTGATACCGCTCCCAAGCTGCCCTGGCAGATAGAGATACTTGCCGATGGCGCCCCCCGGGTGTTCGAGCTCACCTTAGGCCAGACCCCGCTCAACCAGGCGGTACAACTGCTCTCAAAAGCGCCCACACTCAGTCTGTTTCGCTCCCCTGAGGGCGTATTCAGTATCGAAGCCTACTTCCAGCGAGTCGCACTGAGCGGCTTACGCGCCGACTTCATCCTGACCCTGGAAATCGATCAGGTGATCGCTGCGCAAATATTCGAGCGCGGGCTGCGCATCAGTCAACTCAGCAGTGGCGGAAAAAAGGTTAATCTGGCCAGCAACGATGTCGACCTGGCCATGTCCAGCCCCATCCGCCATATCACCTATATCCCCGCTACCGACTTAGACGCCACATTAATCGAACGCTATTTTGGCAAGCCAGAGCGGATCATCGATGACCCTGCAGGCGGAAAACACTGGTTATACCCCGATAAAGGGCTGGATATCACCCTCAACCCGGAGACCAAAGAGGTGTTCCAGTATGTCCATCTGCAGCACTTTAACCAACTGCTGGAGCCGCTGCTAAACAGTGCTCCGGTAGCCAAGCACTAGCACCTCAGCGATCGTGCTGGGGAGCATCAGGCTCCGGCGAATCCGCACCCGAGCCCGACTGCGGGTCCGGCCGGGCAACAACCTCGCTGTCATCCAGGTCATCATCCATCAAAATGCGATGAGCTTCACCCTGAAGATCATCGTACTGGCCGCTCTTAGCAGCCCAGAAAAACACCCCGACGCCCACCAACCCCATCAGAATCATGCCTGGGATAAGGCCGTAAATCACTTCCATACCACGACTCCTTATCGATAATGACTAACCCGATCGCTCATGCCTAACCCGCTGCGACACAGATTAAAACTAGCCGATCAAGAACGACGAAACAGGGTTCCGATCCGAGCCGCATTGCCGATCACCAACAAAGAACTGATCGGCATGGTTATCGCGGCCACCAACGGCGTCACCAGCCCCATCATCGCCAAAGGCACCATAATACTGTTATAGCCTATCGACAACGCAATATTCTGCCGCACCGTGCGTAGGGTCCGTTGCGATAAACGCGTCGCCAGGTCAATCAACTGCAAATCATTTCCCAGCAGCACGATATCGGCACTGGCGATCGAGACATCGGTGCCTGATCCCAGCGCAATACCGACTGCGGCTCGCACCAATGCTGGCGCGTCGTTAATGCCGTCTCCGATCATGACCACCTCTTCACCCTGGCGCTGTAGCTCAGCAATGGTACGGTCCTTATCTTCTGGCAAAACCTCGGCAATAACCTCCATACCGCCTAATTGCTCGGCGACTGCCTCGGCAGTCTGACGCCGGTCACCACTGAGCAATGTCAGCCGTGCCCCCTGCTGCCTGAGGCTCTGGATCAACGCCGGTGCGCCTGAACGCAACCGGTCCTCGAGTGCGATGAGCGCAACCTCTTCTCCCGCTACCGCCACTCGTACCGAGCCAATCGACCGAGCATCCAGATCAACGGCGCGAAGCTCTAATTCAGGACTCCGCTTTACGCCGTTGTGATCCAGCCAAGCGGGCGTGCCGATACAGATCACCTGACCGTCGCTCAGGCCCAGAACCCCCAGGCCCGAACGACTGATGAAGTGATCGGCGGCGGCTTTCTGAAAACGGATCTGCTGCTGCTCCGCACAGCGGACAATCGATGCGGCAACGGGATGTTCGGACAAACTCTCGATCGCCGCCAACTGTCCCAGCAAGATCGCCAAGGGCGCGGATAGCGGCGCCTCATCCGCAGAGACTACCCACCGGTCTGTTGCCGTGATCAGTTCAGCGAGCTGGATACGGCCTTCGGTCAGGGTCCCCGTTTTGTCGAAAACAAAGTGGCGTATGCCCGACAACCGTTCCAGCACCTCGCCATTTTTAACCAGAATACCGTGCCGTGCACCCAACCCAGACGCCACCGCGATCGACATGGGGGTTGCCATACCAAAGGCACAGGGGCAGGTGATGATCAGCACCGAGGTTGCGACCAGCAACGCTTGCTCGACACCGGCATCAAACCACCAGGCAAAACTTACTACCGCCAGCGACAGGGTAATGACCACAAACCAGGGAACAATGCGATCCGCCAAGCGCTGAATCGGCGCACGACTTGCCTGCGCATCTTCAACCAGATGGATGATTCGACCCAAGGCGCTGTCTTGCAGCAGCCCTGTCACTTCGACAACCAGACTGCCGCTACCATTGAGCGTGCCGGTATTGACCTGAGCACCTACAAATTTAGCAACAGGCGCTGATTCACCGGTAAGCATCGCCTCATCCACCCGGCTGCGGCCTTTGCTAACCAGCCCATCAACCGGAACTCGCTCACCCGGTTTAACCAACACCCGGTCACCCACCTTGATCGCCCTGATAGCAACCAACTCAGACTGCTCACCCTGATCGGAAGCGATCAGCCGGGTCGCGACTCTGGGCTGCATATCGAGTAAGCGCTGGGTAGACGCCAGCGCCTTACGCTTGGAGATCGCCTCCAGATAGCGCCCAATCAGGATAACGAACAGAAAATTCACTACCGTATCAAAATAAACCTCACCCACTGGCGAACCCGTAAAGGTGATATAACAGGAGTATAGATAGGTGACCGACGCACCGATGGCGATGGGCAGGTCCATTCCGGGACGCAGATTACGCACCCCATACCAGGCGCCTTTAAAAAAAGGAAAACCGGAGTACGCCAGCGTAGGCGTCGCGATCAGCAGACCTATCCAGTGAAACAGGCTACGAAACTCGCCCTGGTCTGCGCCGCTATAGAGCGCGATCGAGATCCACATCAGGTTCATCATCGCAAAGGCGGCAAAGCCCATCCGATAGAGCAGCTGACGATAGACTTTTTTATAACTATCTTCGGCGCTATTGGGGTCGAAGGGGATCGCTTTATAAC
>SDWN01000897.1 GCA_004195305.1 Neptunomonas sp.
CTGGGGGTCGGTTTAGAGGTCAATGCCGACGGTTACTTTCGCTTGCTGACACAGCTGGGAGAAGCGTTTAAGCGCTGTTTATCTGATCACTAGAGTCCTGTCGGACTCGCTCAGGCCATTTGTCAGCACAGCCTAACTTCCCAAACCAAACCTGCAAGGGTCTCATTGTGATCCGTGCGGTTCAGTTAAGCCGGGAACGATAACTTGCGATCAGACTTTCTAGCTGAGCCTGTTGATCGGCGGCCACCAGCCTGCGGTAGTTACCAGCCAACACCGAAAACTGCAAAAGCAGATCCAACTGCGACTGTTGGTAAATGCCCGCTCGCCATATCAGATAATCAACATCCTGATCCAACTGGCGGGACAATCGTTGAAGAGACATCGCAACCTCCATGTTGCCCATTAAAACATTCTAGCCAAATGCCAGACTTGACCGGTCATAGCAAGGCCAAGACCGATTTGAGACAGCTTCAAACTCTTTTGAGGCCAACAGAGGCTCTATTAATCGAGAAGAGAGCAAAGAAACAACTCGGACTCCTCGCTGTCGACCTGCGTTAATCCCGAGGCTGTTAGTATAAATTAATAAAAAGACTAATCGATACTGCAACGGCTGTCTATAGCTTTTTCCAACCCAGTTTAGCGGCAATGTCAATCAGCAATAAGACTTAGTCCCGATGATTACTGCATATCTATATAGGCACGCTGTACATCACGCAGATCCAGCTCCAGGATAGTGGCGTAAGAATCTCGTTGTACCGGATACGTTTTAACTACCCTGGCGCCACGAATAACGCCTCCGACCGCGGCATTAAACTGGTCATTTTGCATCACCATCTCACGCACCTGACTGATGCCAAACAGTTGCTGACCGTGCACGATAGCCGCCAGCTCCTGATAGGCTTGAAGCTTCGAGGCGCGCATCGCCATCAACACTTTCTGATCCTGAGTTTGCCCCGGCTGCAAGCTAATCGGAGCATACCCGGTTGCGGTGACAATTCTGGGTTGCAGCTCGACCTCCAGCACCCGCTGATAACTAGGCTGCTGCTTACTTTCAATCTGAGAGTAATAGTAGCCAAGCGTATCACACCCACTTAACATCACGACTACCCCTAGGGTCAGCCAACGCATTACAAACATCGGACTCATCATTGCCTCATTGTCTTGCTATAACTTAGCAGGCCGCTGAAAAACTACCTGCGCTGCCAATATGTCGTTAAAAACGATCTCAAAAGGCTCATTTATTGATCATAAACTGCGCTTTTTCGGTCGTTTCTGCCTAGTCTTTGCGGCCTCGCCAACGCTTTTTAACAGCCTGTTAGGGCGCTGCGCTACCGTATCAGTGCGCAGGGACGCCTCCATTTTCGATAATCAACCCATCCCGACTGCTGAACGGATCATAGCCGGGCAACGCCCCCTCCAGCTGCCCTATAGCAAATTCAGATTGCCCGGTAGCCACCACCTGGTGCGTTATTGTATCGACCATCCGTGCATTCAGGGTGACGCCCGAGGAGTTGACGGTATAACTACCACCCAGCACGTAGCTAACCCGATGGCGTCGGTAATATTCAGCCAGCGACAACTCCTGCTCATTGCGGTTGGCGAAAGCGATCGCCCGGTGGTCGATCAGGTTATAGCCGCGCGCCTGCAACTCATGAAAGAAACCCTCTGCGATCTCATCCCCCAAACTACGTCGGTGGTCGGCCTGGGACAGATTGACGAAACCAGTGATCGCGACCGGAAGCTGCCTAACCCCCTGCTTGACCAGGCTAGTCTCAAGCTGCTCCGCAATCTGTCTCACGGGCACCCCCAAATAGCCCACCGGAGCCGCCAATTGATCGCTTGGGGCCGCTGCAGGCCCGGCAAGGAGTGCTTCAATATTCGCCACACGGGCCGAAATCTCGTTATCAACCACAACCTGAACCGGCCTGTCGGCACAACCACTACTCAATAACACCATCAAGGCACAGCCAAGGGTTTTGTTCATTACTATAAGACCCAGTCGTATTTGCTCAGAAAATACCATAAAAGCCGCGCTACAACGAGGCCGCACGGACTGCAACGGAAAGTTAAAAGCAGTCAGAAACGAGTCCAAACCTCTACTTAACCGAGTACAACCAGTAAATAGTACGACAGTAACAGCGTGATAGGTTTGCATAGCCGGATGATTTTAATTAGCTTAACGCCTAACCGTACCATTTCCTGATAGGCCATCATGTTTTCGCTGATCCGCTCCCTGCTCGCCTGTGCTCTGTTGTTACTAACAAGCGTATTCACCCCCTCGGCACTGGCACTCAGCGTAGAGGCCGAAGGCTCCGCGCGGATATACAACCAGGACATCTCCTCAGCCAAACATCAGGCGCTCAGAAACGCCTCCCAGCAAGCGCTATTGCAGGCTGGAGCACACATTAGCAGCGCCCAGACGCTGGACCAGGGCGTGATCCGCATCGACAACCTGCGCATCCGCACCCTGGGCAGCCTCAGCAACGTTCGAGTACTCGATGAACAGGTTAAAGGTGATCGGGTCTGGCTACGTATTCGCGCAGAGGTCACCACTGAGCAGAACTGCGCTCTCGGCGATGCCCATACCCGCTACACCAAGTCTGCCGCTATCGCCGCCTTTCCACTGCTAAACCGCAGCCAAGCGGCGCTGGGCAACCTCTATAGCGCCGAACAAAAACTGCCTGCAGCGCTGACTAACATATTGAACAGCGATAACGTCCTGCGTGCCATGAATGCCTCGCAGCTATCTATCAATCCGTTACCCGCCAGCGCCGCCGCCTATCAACAAGATCAGGGCCCGATCAGCGAAGCGCTGCAAAATTTCAGAGAGCTCGATGTGCAATTTATCGTCTCCGGGGTGATCCGCGACCTCAGCCCCTACGACCCCAGTCGCCATGACGAACAGAACATCTTAAAGGTCCTCTATGATCAGTTTGATTTTCGTGGACGGCAGCACCTGCGCAACTTCGCTATCGATGTCTTTATCCACGACGGTTTTACCGGCACCCTGCTATTCAGTCGCAACTATCGTACGGCGGGGTTCTGGGATGCCGCCGATACCGATCAAGTCGGTTTCTTCACGCCCGCTTTTTTGAAAACCGATTACGGCCAAAATGTCAGAACCCTGCTAGGACAGGCTAGCCAGGAGATCAACCAGCAGCTGCAGTGCGAACCCTTCCGGACCCGCATCGTCCGCACCCAAGCCAACAGGCTAACATTCAACGCCGGCTCCGTGGTTGGCATTCAACCGGGGGACCAGTTCCGCCTGCTTCGAAAATCAATATTTTACGACACGCTAGACCAAGCCCATGTCAAACTCGAAGACACCCGCGCCACGGTGGTGGTCAACGAAGTACAGCCACGCTTTTCAGTCGCCAATATGAGCACCGACGCGGTAGAGCTTAACATCCAGCAAGATGACATCCTGATGGCTTGGTAGTGACAACCTTATACTGAGAGCCTAGCTGTACCCGCAGTGATAAAAGTGACGCTAGCCACCAACACAGCGCCTGAACTGTTAATATAAGCGCTAGCCAGTATAACCCGGCTGGACCCTAAGCGATGCCCAAGACAGAACCATCAATACCGCAATCAGCCAGTCCTGAGCCTGAAACCATGACCCATATGCGTAGAAACTCTTACCTTGTATTGTTGGGGTTGCTGCTAGGTCTAGGTGGCTGCCAGCAACAAGACGCCGAAAGCCAACCGAACACCCCGACAGCAAGCCCTAAACTAGACCCAGCCGAAGGGACACCAAGCCTCGAGCTACCGAAGCCGGGGGCGGCTCTAAAAGACTTCGCCAGTATCACCGACGTCGGTACTAAAAAGCGCGCCTTCTTTGATTATCTGGAACCGCAGATCGATCAGGAAAATCGCCACATCGACAACCTCAAAGCACATTTTTCCGCCTTGCAGAATCGGCTCGAACAGCAGGGCCAGTTGCACTCAATGGATCTCACCTGGCTCAACCGAGTCGCCAGGCGATATCGTGTAGACACTGAAGATCCGGCCCAACAACTAGAAACACTTAACCTCAAGCTGGGAAGAATCCCACCGGCACTGGTTAAGGCACAAGCGGCTAACGAGTCCGCCTGGGGGACCTCGCGCTTCGCCCGCGAAGCCAACAACCTGTTTGGCCAGTGGTGCTTTACCCCGGGTTGCGGCATCGCGCCGTTACAGCGCGCCCCCGATGATACCCACGAAGTTCAATCCTTCCCATCAGTCGCAGCGGGCTTGCGCAGCTATTTTGTCAATCTCAACAGTCATCAAGGCTACACCCGCTTACGCCAGATTCGCCGCTGCCTGCAGACCAGTAAACAAGCTCATACTGGACGCGCACTCGCCGCTGGTCTGGTTAATTATTCAGCCCGAGGCGGACATTACGTGGATGAATTGCAGGCGATGATCCGGATCAACACGCTCGAACCCTGGGAGCCAAGCTGGTGGGGCGAGTCGAATCCAGACCACCCCTGTTACAGCTTGGTGCAGGTACAGGCGGATCATCCTGACCCGGTTAAGGTCGTCGCCCTCGCCGAAACAGAAACAGAAACAGAAACAGAAACAGAAACAGAAACAATGTTACTTCTGACGGAACTGGAGCCCAGGGTCATAGCCGCATCAGCGGCACAGACCTCCAGCGTGTCAGTGACACAGTCCGTCAACGCATCGGCGGCACAGGCCTCTATCAAGGCAGTATTAGCGGTGGATTCAGGACAACCGGAACAGCAGACAGAAATGCTCACAGACGTAGCAACACCCATTTAAGTCGCTTTGAAAACTACGCGCACTGTCAAGATGGGAGGGCTTTTTTGATTCAGTTTTTTTGATCCGGCAGGGATGAGCGTACATCATCAGGCGGGCTACAGCCGCCCCTGGCGCACAAACCGCCACTCTCCTGCAGATCGCTTTGCAAAACCAACCGCACGCAGCCTATCTTCGATATCGGCATCCTGTGGCCGCGCCTCGACGGTTAGCTGGTACTGCCGATCAGGACTCAACAACCAACGCCCGGTCATCTGCAGATCAGCAGCCAGGCCTTTGAAATCCACCTGTAATCGCCCCTCAACACAGCTTAGCTGCGCATCAATCCTGCCAATACGGTTCAGCGAATCCGCCATCAGGCCCTGCCAATTTTGCAGTGAAACCTGCCCCTGCTGGAAGTTTGCACAGCCCTGCGGGCTGATTAGGGCAACGGCTAAACTGGCGCTGACATCGACATCAAGCGGCAACGGCTGGCCCTGAAAAGTCGAAATCCAATCACTAAGACGCCCGCTCAGCTGCAGATCGCTCAGGGCAACGGATCGGTCCCAGGCAACGGACACTTGGACCCTGTTTTGCGGTGAATCCAGCGCCAGTTGATAGCCAAACCGCGCGCTAAGCAGCGCCAGAGGATCCCACTGCCATGAAAGCGACCGCAACACTAAGGGCAACGCTATCTCCTCAGCAGCACCGCGCCAGAGGGTACCGCTCAGACGCTTTATATCTGGCAGCGGTGGCCGTGATTGGGATTGGGATTGGGATTGGGATTGTAGCTGCGGGTACAACCAAGGCACCGGCACCCACAGCAGCATCAGGATCAGATAGGCCGCAACAAAGCCAAGCACTCCGAGATAACCCTGCCGCGCTGAAGAGACACCGGGCTTAGAGTTCAACATCGATATCCACCTGCTCATTGCCGCGCCTGATACCCACAAGCGCCGAGCCACCGGCGCTCACCAGAGCGATCAGTGCGCTGATATTTTCCGGTTTGGACAGGTCGATATGATTAACATGAGTCACCAGGTCTCCGGGCTTTAATCCCAGAACCTTAAACAGACGCCCGTCTCTGCCCGCGTTGAGCCGGTAGCCGATGACCCGGTTGTTTTCCACCTGCGGACTGATCTGCACAAAACGGCTAAAGGAGAGCGGATCCGTAAGCACTTTTTTTCGATAGTCACCAACAAGGGCTTTAAGCTCAGCCCCATTAAGGTCAATTCTGCTGGGTAACCGTCCCGCTGCGGGCGTACGACGCGCCACACCGCTTATACGTCCAGGCATGCTGCGCTCAGCAATCAGCTCGATATATTCCCGCTGCCCGTCAACCTCAATCACCACCCGATCCTGCTGCACTTCAAGCAGCTGCGAGACGCGGCCCAGGTTGAGAGTATCGCCGGGGACATAGGCCGCTTGCTGATTATTGCGAAGCAAGATCGCCACCGAACGCGCCGCTATAGGGCTGTGCACTATACCGATCAGCCTGACCGCATGGCGGGTTTTAACGGCCTGAGGAGCCGCTTTGACAACGACCACCGGCGCTGTCCGGGTCGACGCAGAGCCCAGCAGATTGGCACTGATGAGCAGATCCACGCGCGTAGCGACAGCGACAGCAGCTCCGGATTGCAAGACGGAAACCACTGGGACCGACACCGCCGGCGAGGGCGAGGGCGCGATTAACTTCCAACTCAGATCAGCAGCCTGGTAGGCCAGCAGCAGCACTAACGCACTAATTAAATACCGTTGAAAATTCATACTTCCTTTGCGTGTGATTCCCTAGACGCGCAGATATTAGCATTATCAATACACGCATGACGAATCCCTATAATCACCCAGAAGCGACCAAACCGCATGAAAACGTAACTATTTGATCTCGAATGACGACCCAATAGGTTGTAGCGACCGTTATAAAAAGCGGTTATCATCCCGCTCCTGCAAACTGACACAAGGATTGTTGTAAAGTCCAATGGCATCGACAACACAGAGCTTTCTCAACGCGACCCAGGCGACCTTAACAGCCTGCCAAGCCCGGCTATGCTCCCGGGTTGCCACAACTATGGCCTCGTTAAAACGGTTCGGCGTACTGCCGCTGATCTTTCTACTCTGTTTCTCATCGCTCACGCGGGCTGAGGATTTCAGCGTCGATATGCGCGATACCGATATTAAAGAGTTTATCTCGACGATCGGCAAGCTAACCAACAAAACCATCATTATCGATGCACGGGTCAAGGGTAAGATCAATATCCGCAGCCCCCGCGCCGTCAGTGCTTCCGAACTGTACGACATTTTTCTGGTGCAGCTGGGGGTCAGTGGCTTTGCTGTGGTTGATCTGGGCAACAACATTCTCAAGGTCATCCCCTCTCAGGGCGCCAAACTCGCAGGGATCGAAGTGCAGACGGACAGTGATGTACTGCCGCGCGCAACAGAAAGTGTCGTCACCCGCGTGGTCCAGGTTAACAACGTAGACGTCAACGCGCTGGTGCCTATTCTGCGTCCGCTGGTCGATAACAAGACCGGCATTATTGCACCCTACCCAGCCTCCAACGTCATTTTGATTACCGATCGTGAATCCAATGTCAGGCGTCTGCTGCAGATCATTATTCAGGTCGACAAGGCCGACAGCGACGATACCGAGATCATCCAACTGCATAACGCCTCGGCACAGACGATCAGTCAAACCCTCACGACCCTGATGCGGGAACAGGCCAAGGGCGCTGATGGTGCGCGGCGGCGGCCGATGATCACCGCCGATGAACGCACCAATAGCCTGCTGATCCGCGCCGATAAAACCAGCCGCGCCTATCTGAAAAAGATGATCCAAAAACTCGACTCTGAGGTTGCAACGGATACCAACACCCGGGTGCGCTACCTCAAGTACGCCAAGGCGATCGATCTGGTGCCGGTACTCGAAAGCATCAGCAGCGCAATCACCACCGCCGACAAAGCGGTCGCGGGCAAAGCGCCGGTACAAAATCAATCCAGTATCAATATCAAAGCGCATGAACCCACCAACAGCATCGTCATGTCGGGTACGCCGAGCCTGATCAAGGAGATGGACAGCGTGATCGGTAAGCTCGATATCCGCCGCGCCCAGGTGCATGTTGAGGCGATTATTGTTGAGATGTCAGAAAGCCGTGCCAAGGAGCTGGGGGTACAGTGGCTGTTCGGCAGTAAAAAAGAAAACAGTATTATTCCGTTCGGTGGTTCTAACTTCAATAACCTTGGAAACGGTATCAACGAAATAGCTGCAGCGTCGGTGGGAGGGGGTGGAACCCTTGGCCAGATTTTGGCCAACGCCGAAGGCTTATCG
>SDWN01000180.1 GCA_004195305.1 Neptunomonas sp.
CGGTGGCGAAAGTACTTGAGTGCATCGGGCCGGTACGTTCGCAAGTGGTATTGATTAGTTTTTCGATCAAACTGTTGCAACAAGCGCAGCAGCAGGGCTGGGCGCGTCTGGCACCGGTATTGACTCGCTGGTACCAGTTACAGCAACGGGCGACGCTCAGTCTTGAGCCGGAGTGGGTGTTTCTCAATCACCTGAAAATACCCTTGGGTTTGGGGTATGACGCAGCTGAGCCGAAGCTGGCCGTCTATGAGGTATCAAATATTCGCGACGCTCAGGCGTTGACGGAGCGGGGGATCCGCTGGATAGAAACCGATGCTATCGGTGAGATGCTGGCGGCGCGGGATGCGTTATCTATCTCATAGGTTCTACTCTTTGTCTGTTTTGGTAAATTGGGCTTTCTAGCTCATTTAGCGCGTCCGTGCGCACAGGCGTGTCTTGTTTGAAGTACACGATCAGCACCGAATGCTGGATGCGATCGGCCACTGGCACCAATGCATTGCATCCAGAAACGCGTAATTTAGTTCTCTTCTTGGTTGACAGGGCTTTGGCGTGAGCGATTAAGTTCGCATAACGACCTGTCCCGTGCTCTGGCGGGAGGGGCTCTCTAGTCCTGGATCATCTGATTCAGGTCGAGCAGGATAATCAATTCGTCATTGTGATAACTGACGCCACTGATAAACTTACTGCTTTCATCGGTACCTACGCTGGGTGCGCACTCAACCTGGGATTGGCGCAGATAGATCACCTCTGCGACGGCATCGACCAGCATGCCGATCACCTGATCTTCAAGTTCGATGACGATGATTCGACTGTCGTTGCTCGGCTCTGTGGGCTGCAGTCCAAATAGAGCGCGTGTGTCGATCACCGTGATGACGTTGCCGCGCAGGTTGATGATCCCAACAATGTAGTGAATCGCACCCGGTACCGGGGCGATCTCGGTCAGGCGCAGTACCTCTTTGACCTGCATTACATTGATGCCGTACAGCTCTTCGGCAAGCAGGAACGTCGCCCATTGTAGTTGCGGGTCTTTTTCGCTCTGGGTTTGCTGTGCCTGTGGGTCTTGACCGCTCATGTTGTCACTCCATCAAGGGGCGTTGAATCGTCTCAGGCCAGGTCCGGCCTGCCTGAGTTATGGCTTTGGGGTGGTATTCTAGTGCTATCCAGCCAGTATATCCTAAGGAATCCAATACATTGACTAGTTTTGACAGGTCATTAGAGGCAGTTGGTCGGTTTGGGTAAGCCAGCAATCTTGCTGGCAATTTTTGTAGGACTGCCGGGGAACAGCTGGAGCAGGTACAGGCTAGATCCCTTTTCCTTGCCGAGCTGCAGGCGAACCTGTTTGACCAGGATGCGCATGGCGGGTGCTATCTGATATTCAAGATAAAAAGATCGAAGCAACTCTATGACTTTCCAGTGATCATCTGTCAGGGATATCAATTCCCGACGCGCTAGTTCGGTCGCAACTGTTGGGTTCCAATCGTCCAGTTCGCGAAGAAATCCTTCATTATCCAACTCAACAGTTTGGTTGCCTGTATTCAATGTAGTCATTTTAATACCAGCTCTGAACCCGTTCGTATTGCAGCGTCAATTCGACGAAGCCGGTGTCGGTTACCGGCGTGAACCGGGGTGACAATACCGTACTCAGGCCGCGCGCATCGACATCGGGCTGAAGCACATAACAGTCGATGTCTGCAGCTAGATCCAGGAACAGAGCCGCATTGCTGAGGGTTGCCGCATAAGCCCCATCTTCGATCAGGATCAGTGCTGCTGGCGGGCTGATTACACGCAGGCAGTCAGACAGGCAGCAGCTGCTATGCGGGGAGCGGTTAAGGGTATGAAGCACCATAAAAAGAACCGTCAGAAACTGAGAATGTGTTGGTGTTGATGAAACAGAGCCGCGACGCCGTTGACATCCAGCACCTCAACATCGAGCACGAGCTGATCCAGCGGTAATCCGCGGGTCTTGAGACAGACTTGTGCGGCGTAGACCTGATCGATATCGTACAGCGCCAGTGCCGGCAGGGTTTTACTGATATTTTTTGCCGGGAGCTGTTCGGGCTGCTGCCCGGGGAGTAGTTGGTAGACCCCATCGTTGATAAACAGCAGGCTGATAGGCACTTCAAAGGCGGCAGCCGTTAAGGCCGCATCGAGTGCCTCGCGAGCGATCTGGCTGGAGTAGGGGCTGTGGCGCAGCACCAAAAGGATCCTGGCTTGCCGGCTCATAGCTGTCCTCCAAAGGTGATCACCCGATCCGCATTCAGGGTCGCATCGATCAACTGGCCTAATCCAGAAAGCTCGAACCCTTCGGCCAGATTGCCCGCTGTTTGTTCGTGGCGCTTGGCTTCACGCGAATCCATCACCCCACGGCGCACCGCCGCGGCGATACAGACCACCAGTTCGATGCCATGCTGCTGCGCTAAATCCTGCCAGCGCTGGGTGAGGTTGGATTCATCCTGCGGTGGTGTGGTGAGTGTATTCGCGGTATGTACCGACTCGCCGTAAAAAAACACCCGGGGTACCTGATGTCCGAGCGCGAGCGCCGCGTCTATATAACGCAGGGCGGTGGTAGCCGCCTGGCTGGCGGTCGGGGAACCATTGATAACGACGGCAAGCTTCATGCTGGAGGCTCTTAAGGGGTGAATACAATGTGAAAGCCAAACGAAAGGCAATCTTACCAAAAAAAGGCTCCATGATATCCCCGTCGTTACTGAATAGCTGGGTGCAGCGACACAGCGGTGACGACAGTTTATCGCGATTAAGGTGCGCAAGGCGTCTTTCGCGATAAGCGAGTGCGCAGTAAATCCGCGCAGGCTGGTTTGGAATGCCGTGGTTTAGTCTATTGCCCATTTTCGATGATGAGGGTGATTACTTCAGCAGCAACTTCAACTGGCCGATCAACGTATCGCGTAGATCAAACAATTCATCCATTCGTGCCAGCGATTCTTCAGCATGCCCGCTCTCGTGCAGTTCACAACACTCTGCCGCCAGGTAATGTATTTGCCGGTGCAGAGAACCGATAGGGTTGAAACGTTCGAGTGCAACGGGGCCGGTCATGCGCATGCGGTCAATGAGGGCGCCGAATCGGCATTGGTGGTGATCCATGGGCGGCGGCGCGTCCTGCTGACCTTCGAGGTAGGACTTAAGTGCACGGATCCAGGCGCGATGTTCTACCACAGCATAGAGTAGCGGTAGATCCTTATGGCTTATTTTGGAAATAGTCGTCCAGCTTACAGGAGGCTGCCAGGTCGCGGCCCAATCGGGGATCTGATCCGCGGGCATGGGATTGGCGATTTCGTAGCCTTGGGCCAGATTGCAGCCAAGTTGCAGTAGCATCTCTCCGTGTTCGGCCGTCTCCACGCCCTCGGCGATCACTCCACGACGAAAGGCACCAGCAAGGCCAATGACGCCCTCGAGGATAGCAAGATCTTCCGGGTCGTCGAGCATGTCACGGACAAAACTCTGGTCGATTTTGAGCATGGCGACCGCCAGCCGTTTCAGGTAGGTTAGCGAGGAATAGCCGGTACCAAAGTCATCCAAAGCAAAGCTGATACCGATCTTACTGCACTCCTGAATCACCAGCGATACCCGGAACAGATCATCGAGTGCGCTGGTTTCCAACACCTCTATTTCAAGATCGTTGGGGTGGATATCAGGGTGTGTCGCTAATTGGGCTTGCAACCGCGCCACGAAATCCGACTGTTGCAGCTGGCGTGCGCTGACGTTGACGCTGACCGGAATCTCCAGCCCGGCGGCGCGCCAGGTTTCTATCTGGGAGAGGGCCGTATCGATCACCCACTCACCGATCTCGACTATTAGAGGGTGATCCTCGATCACCGGCAGAAACGCCGCTGGCATCAGCAGGCCATTTTGTGGGTGTTGCCAGCGGATCAGGGCTTCGGCACCGATAATCTTGCCGGTACGCATGTCCACCTTCGGCTGATAGTAAAGTCTGAATTCATGATCTGTGAGTGCGCGATGGATGCGTTCTATGCTTTCATGATGGCCTCGCACGCTGCGGTCATGTGCAGCGTCAAACACTTGATAACGGTTCTTGCCGCTCTGTTTGGCCTGATACATCGCCTGATCGGCCTGGCGCTGCAGCTGATCGGCGTCCATCTCCTCTTTTTGCGGGTAAAAGGTGACGCCCACACTGGCCGAGACCTGGAGCCTGTTGCCTTCAAACAGGACCGGCTCAGCGGCGGCGGCCAGCAGGCGGGAGATCATCGGCACGCTGTCTCCGGTATTGTCAAGATCGACCAGCACGGCGACAAACTCGTCTCCACCGATGCGCGACAGTGTATCCCCCTCACGCAGTCCTTGCTTCATACGAGTAGCCAGGGTAATTAACAACTGGTCGCCGGCTTCGTGCCCGTAACTGTCGTTGATGAGCTTGAAGCCATCCAGATCTAGAAAGGCTACCGCCAGCTCCTGATCGCGCCGCAGCGCCTGGGCCATCGACTGTTGTAGACGGTCGGCCAGCAATACCCTGTTGGGCAGGCCCGTCAGAGCGTCGAAGTGGGCGATGTGTTCAAGCTGCCTCTGGTGCTCCTTGATCGATGTGATGTCGGAGAACAGGGCTACATAACGCACCGAGCTGGAACCTGGGTCACGTACCGTCGTGATAGTTTGCATTTCTGCATACACCTCGCCGTTCTTGCGGCGATTCCATATCTCACTGGACCAGTGACCTTTATCCTTCAGGACGTCCCACATCGCGGCGTAGAACTCAGCGCTTTGCCGTCCGGATTTCAGAATGCGCGGATTGTGGCCGATGGCCTCTTGTTTCTGATAGCCGGTGATGTGGGTAAATGCATCATTGATATCAATGATCGTGCCGTCAGCCTCAGTGATCATGATGCCCTCGCGCGATGATTCGAAAACGCTGGCAGCAAGCCTTAGCTGTGCTTGTGACTGCTGGTGTTCGGTGACATCCTGAATGATCGAAAACAATAGTTCGCGTCCAGTCACCTGGAGCGACGATGAACGCACCTCAACAGTTCTTACATCACCGCTGGCGAGGCGGTGGGGAAAAACAAAGTAGTTCTGCTTTGCTTGCAACGCCCATTGACGTCGATGAGCAATCTCGTGCGGTGGCAGGGTATTGATTTGGCTGATCAGCATCGATGTTAGTTGATCCAGCGGATAACCATAGAAGCATGCGGCGGCGGGATTGGCGTCGACGATCGCTCCTGAGGCAGGGTCGATCACCAACATCACCGAGGCGTTATGTTCGAACATCTCCCGGAAGCGCGCTTCGCTCTGCTTTAATAGGCTATCAGCCTGCTTACGATCGGTGATGTCGGTAATCGACCCCGACATGTTAAGCGGTTGACCCTGCTCATCCCAGCTGGCTTGGCCGCGCGAACTAAACCAGCGATAGTCACCGTTCTTGCGGCGTAGGCGTAACTCGGTCTCGTAGGGTTTGCGCTCCTCAATATGAGCACGAACGGCCGTTGATACCGGTGCCATGTCGTCAGGGTGAATATTGCTAAAATAACTTTCCTGCACATTGGGCAGTTCGTGATCCGCATACCCCAGCAACTGTTTCCAGCGCGGTGAGAGGTAATATTCACCGGTCGTCGGCACCCACTCCCAGATGCCATCGTTGGCGCCATTCACCGCCCGTTCGTAACGCGATTCACTTTCTTGCAAGGCAGCTGTACGCTCAGCCACACGCTGCTCCAGCGACTCATTGGCCTCGCGGATCTGATCAAACTGCTGCGCCAGTGAATCGGAGACCTCCTGGTAATTGTCGATCAGCTGCTGAGTCTCCACGAGACTGCTTTTTGGCCAGGTGATATTCCTGCCGCTAATCGCCACCTTGTCGGGCAAGGCACGTGAGAGCTCGTGCAATTTCCCCAGCGATATTAGGGTTT
The DNA here is from genome assembly GCA_004195305.1 of Neptunomonas sp. Taxonomy (GTDB): domain Bacteria; phylum Pseudomonadota; class Gammaproteobacteria; order Pseudomonadales; family Balneatricaceae; genus Motiliproteus. The sequence goes on from SDWN01000180.1 coordinate 5,877, forward strand.
TCCGGCTGAGCCACTCAGCAATCCCCAGCGCCAGCAGTAGAATCAGCGCCAATAGCGATAATTTGCTGGCGTAACTTGTGTAAAGCTGCCTCTGATAGGGAGCAACCGGTTGCTCCAGAATCAGCGCCCATTCACCCAGTGCACCGATGTCGTGTTCGACAAAATACATCGATTTTTTCCAGCGCTCGGACGCCGGGGTTGTGCCGGGCAGGGGAGGAACCCACTGTTTGACCCTGTCATCCAGCGCGGTAATCGTACCCTCGCCGCGGAAGAATGGTTTCATCATCTGATTGCCACTGTTGGTCATGATGACGTTGTTGTTTCTGTCCAAGAGGGTATAGCGCAGCCCCGTCTCTTTGACATTGGTATCGAGTGATGCCTTAAGCAGCTCCAGATTGAGGATGCCCGCGACATAGCCGTTATAGCCTCTTGATGAAAGGACCGGCATCATGATCGCTACTCGCGGGGTTGGTGAACTAGCTTTGGAGAGGGATACGTCAGAGAGCATTGGCTTCAGCGACTTGTTCAATGCAGGAATATAAGGACGGTCGGAGAAATCCCTACCAATGTTGCTTATTCCCAGTTTGTCGACCAAGGGGTAGAAAGCGATGCTTGTGGCCGCCTTATCGTGCAAACTTATGCTTAGGAAATTGTTGTCAGATCGGGTGGCGTGTTCCAGCTGGAACTGCACTTCCTGCGTAGTTTTTTCGGCCGCTAGGCCAGCCAAATGACGGATGGACGAAATTCGGTTGTTTTCCCAAGTGTTAAAATATTCCTGCAACTGCATTTCATGATGTATCAGTGCCGAGCGGATGTTGCTATCCGTTTCGGCGAAATCTTGGCGACTATTGAAAGCCAGCGCAGCAAGCGATGAAAGCAGAACGAAGGCGATCTGCTGGTTAGTGATGACTTCTCGTAATTTGATTCGATGCGAGCGGGTGCGATGTACGATGGCGCTATAGATCAAACCTGCGACGACCGTATTAGCAATGCCATTTATTGCCTGTTTGACCATGATAATTTCGACATTGCTCTGCGAGGCACCCATCAACAGGCTATAGAACAAGAACACCAACGGGATGCCAATAAACAGCCAGTAGAGTCCATCGGCCAACACCAGGCCGAGCTTGCGGCGCCTTACAAGATAGCCAACGACGGCTATTTCAGCCGTCATAATGATGATGGAATAGGGGTGGTTCCAGATGACAACGGTGTAGCTGGCTATTAGCGCACCCGCGAGCACCCCACGCCAGTAACCGAAAAATAGCAGCGCCAGCAGCGCAAAGATGCTGCCAAACAGAAAATCGATATTGAGAAAGAGCGGGAACTTGAAATAGTTGCCGCAAAGACCCGCGACGATGAGGGTTATGACCCAGAGAGCGGTGGATATACGTGGATAGGTACTTCTGCTTTTTGTCAGGGCCATATTTTTTTAACGCAACTTCAAGCTGGGGGCGTCGCCATTTTGGGTTCAAATGGCCGAGAGTGGAAAGTGTGCGTGTGGTGGTCCTCCATAATCATTGGTTGTCTTCAAAACTCACAAGCGAATAGGGACTCATGATAGACATTCATGGCACTCCAGCCCTCAAGATCAATCCGTTAGATTTTTTGGCAGCATCCAACTCAATTTTACTGAGTGTGATATTTATTAGTTATCAATGGCGTAGCTAGGGCTGTGGTGATTGATTCTAGTGTATCGATGAGTGATTGCTCAGCGAGAGCCTCTTCTATACTCCGGGTATCTTGGAAAAATCCTTGTCCAAAAATCATCGCAAGCTTAGGCTCTTACTGTCTCTTGGCATCATATTTTGTCAATAGCGTTCGGGTTACTCCTGCTTTAAGCGCAAAAAAGCCGCCAATTATGGCGGCTTCCTGTAGATGAATCCTTCACCGCTACCCATCATTCCCATATTAATGGCACTTCCTATGTGTCCTTGTAGCTTGGGAGCAATTCTGCGCCCACGTAGGGCAAACGAACATAGGAATAATTCCTATAATGCTGCGTTGCGATATTTCATCGATCTGTCCCGGTAGTAGAGGGCATCCCGCTATCTATGATAGATTTTATTGCCGTCCTCTGATTTAAAGCGCTGTCTCTTATACACATCT
>SDWN01000202.1 GCA_004195305.1 Neptunomonas sp.
AGCGAATACGGTGAAGAGGGGTTTTCTATGCTTGGCGACCTGCTGTTCACCAGTTTTGTGATTCAAAACTAGCACACGAACTGACCGGGGTGGATCAGGCTCGTATCGGCCGGGCAAGGGTGGCGCCTGCATGCGCCACCCTATTAACCCGCCGGATTCATACCATCCCCTACTTGCTGAGCACTCCGCTCAGCGAGAAAAATAATCCGCCAAGAACTGCTCAAAGCCTTGTTGCGGTGCCTGCTCCAGCTCCTGCTGCTGCTGCAACGACTGCTGCGCCATAAGATCTAGCTCGTTGCGCTTGGAAAGGTCCATCGGCTCAGCCAATAATTGATCCCGATGCTGCCGCGACTGCGCCAAGACAAACTCGCTATGCCCCTGGCCGCGCTCACGCATCAAGCACAGCACCTGAGCGGACGGCGTCAGCTCAGGATCAGCCAATTTCTCCCGCTGCAATTGCACCGCAGCGCTATGCAGGGAGTTTCCCTGCGCGTGGTCCATCAACTCTGCGACCTGCATGACCTCATCCAACAACTCCCCGCCCCAGCCAGACAGAGAGCACAATCCGTCTGCGCGCATCAGCGCCAAGCCGGGCTTGCGACCCTGGTTAACCACGGCCGCATGATTAGACTTAATCCGCTCGCACTCTGCATCAGAAATATGTTCCGAATCCGATAGCAGGCAATGCAGCAGAAAACAATCGATAAAGCGGGCCTGATCGGTATCGATACCAATCGGCAAGAGCGGATTGATGTCCTGGCTACGGACCTCCACATATTCCACGCCGCGATCCCGCAGCGCCTGCAACGGCTTTTCGCCACTGTGGATCACACGCTTAGGACGAATATCGCTGTAATACTCATTTTCGATCTGGAGCAGATTGGTGTTGAGCTGACGATAATCACCCGCCTCGGTCTTTACTCCCAGCGCGGCATACGCCGGATACGGTGTCGCAACCGCAGCAGCGAGCGTATGAACATAGTTATCCAGGGTGTTGTAGCAGATGTTCAGCGACGCCTGAGCCGCATCGGTATAGCCCAGATCGCTCATCCGCAGGCTGGTCGCGTAACGGCCGTACAGCGTTGTCGCATCAAAGATTTCGAGCTGGTGAGCCTTATCTCCGATAAAAGAGCGGCATAACGCAGGTGACGCACCAAAAAGGTAGTTCAATAACCAGCCGTGACGGCGGAAATTTCGCAACAGGGCAAAGTAGCTCTGCGATTGGAACTCCTGCAAGCCGCCCGCAGACTGACCTTGCGTTCCCCGCAGCTGTTGTAGCAGGGGCCAGATCGCCTCCGGCAAGGAAAAGTTATAATGAATCCCGGCGATCGATTGCATCAACCGACCGTAGCGGGCTTCAAGGCCGAGGCGGTATACATGCTTCATTTGGCCAATATTGGAACTGCCGTAGCGACCGATCGGCACCTCGTGCGGAGCATCGATACGGCAGGGCATACTGCCCCCCCAGATCGTTTCATCGTCTAACTGGAGGTACGTGTAACGATGTAGCTCTTCCAGGTATTGCAGCGCCGGATCAACCCCGGGGAAAACCGGGGTGATAAACTCCAGCAGCGCCTCGGAATAGTCCGTGGTAATCCGCGAATGCATCAGCGCCGCCCCCAGAGCCTGAGGGTGGTCGGTTTGCGCCACCCGACCCTCAGGCGTCACCCGAAGCCCCTCTTTCTCAATGCCGTGCTGGATCTTGCTGAGCAACTCAAGCTGACCACTACAAAGCAGACCATCAAGCAGTTGCTGGAGCTGTACTGACATAAGCCTATCCATCGATGCGGTCGGGACGACCCTAAATACGCGAGGAGGCTTAACTCCCCACTGCTATGAGTATAGATCTACGCCGGAAAAGAATCCCCGCGCATACAGATCCTGACTAGAAGAAACTACCCGCGAGAGGCGAGGACGCACTGGCGTAAAGTTTGCGAGGCATCCGCCCGGCCAGATAAGCTTCACGACCGGCTTGAATCGCCTTGTTCATCGCCGACGCCATCAACACCGGGTTACCTGCAGCGGCAATGGCGGTATTCATCAGCACCCCGTCGCAACCCAGCTCCATCGCAATGGCAGCATCCGAGGCGGTGCCAACACCGGCATCGACCAGAATCGGAACCTTGGCATTTTCCAGAATAAGCTGAATGTTATGCGGGTTACGGATCCCCAGACCCGAGCCGATCAATGAGCCCAGCGGCATTACCGCAACACAACCCATATCTTCCAGCTCTTTGGCGATGATCGGGTCATCACTGGTATACACCATCACCTTGAAGCCATCATCGATCAGCTCGCGTGCGGCAATCAGGGTTTGGGTAACATTGGGGTACAGCGTCTTCTCGTCACCCAGCACCTCCAGCTTGACCAGATCGTGCCCACCCAGCAGCTCGCGCGCCAGCCTACAGGTACGCACCGCATCCTTGGCGCTGTAGCAACCGGCGGTATTCGGCAGCAGAGTGTATTTATCAGGGGAGATAACGTCCAGTAAATTGGGCTCATCCGGATTCTGACCAATATTGGTGCGCCGAACCGCCACGGTGACAATCTGAGCGCCACTGGTTTCGATCGCATCAGCCGTTTGCTGCATATCTTTGTATTTACCCGTGCCCACGAGCAGACGGGAGGTAAAGGTCATACCGGCAAAACTTAGCGGGGTATCCTGATATGGCTGGCTCATAACGTGCATCTCTGAGGGTAATTTTTATAATCTGGGGGTAATTTTTATAAAATAGTGCAGGCATACATACGAGCGGATCGGCTATTTTTAGCCGCCGCCGATCGCATGCACGATCTCGATACGGTCTCCCGCCTTGATAGCGGTGCCGGGATGCTGGCTCTTGGGCAGAATATCAAGATTATATTCGACCGCAACCCGCTTATCAGCCAAACCCAACTGTTGCAGCAACAATGCCACGCTGGTATCGGCGGCCACCTGATGGCCGTTGCCGTTAAGTTCTATATCAATCATCAGTCTCTCCCTTGTCGCCACGCGGTCCAGGCCAGCAACAACCAGCCAGCTAACAACGTCAAGCCTCCCAGTGGCACCAGCCAGGCAAAGCTCGAAATTCCAGAGAAGCAGAGTATATACAAACCACCACAAAAAACACCGGCCCCAGCGGTAAACAGTACGGACACCCGGGGTAAACCGGGCCAGGGGCGCTGCTGGTAAAATAATCCCAGCATCAGCAACACCAGACTGTAGTACATCAGGTAGTGATTAGCCGTTTGTAATCTAGCCAGGTTTTCCGGACTGACCAACACATTCAGCACGTGGGCGGAAGAGGCGGAGAGCACTAACGCCGCCGCACCGGCCAGCGCGGCAACGACTAAGATCCAACGACCCGAACCCGGGGGCTTATTCATGCATAGACTCCGGATAAAACAACGCCGGGACAAGCCCGGCGCCGCTGATCATGATCGACAGAGAAAATCAGGCCTCTAACTCACGCCTCTAACACCGCCCGGACTTTCTTCATTGCATTTTTTTCCAGCTGCCGAATCCGTTCTGCCGACACCTGATACTCCGCTGCCAGCTCATGCAGCGTCGCCTTCTTCTCACTCAACCAGCGCTGTACCAAAATATTACGGCTACGCTCGTCAAGATCACCTATCGCCGATGCCAAACGGGTATTATCATTCTCGGTCGACTGCGCGTCTTCAACCAACCCTGCCGGATCATAACGCTTATCCTCAAGGTAATAAGCAGGCGCTTTGTAAGCATCCTCATCGCTGCTATCGTTACCCAGATCGAAGGCGGTATCGTTGGAGCTCATGCGCCGCTCCATCTCTCGCACCACCGTCGATTCCACGCCAAGGTCTGCAGCCATGGCGTGAACTTCATCATTGGTCAACCAGGAGAGACTCTTCTTTGATGAACGCAGATTAAAGAACAGCTTACGCTGCGCCTTAGTGGTCGCGACCTTAACGATGCGCCAGTTACGCAGAATAAACTCGTGCATCTCTGCCTTGATCCAATGAACCGCGAAAGAGACCAGACGCACGCCGACACGGGGATCAAAACGTTTCACCGCCTTCATCAAGCCGACATTACCCTCCTGAATCAGATCCGCCTGATTGAGGCCGTAACCCGAATAGCTTTTAGCGATGTGAACCACAAACCGCAGGTGCGCCATGACCAATTGGCGCGCTGCTTCAAGATCTTCCTCGTAGAAAAGCCGCTCGGTAAGCGCCCGCTCCTCTTCGATGGTTAGAATAGGAATCGCACTGACGGTATGAACGTAAGCCTCGGGATTCCCTCCGGGACTCATCAAATCCATCGGTTGCAAACTGGTACCCATATATTCTCCGTTGGCCTTATATCGGTTAATCCACACCGCTATATTGACCCTTAACCCAAATCAAAGTTCCAATCCAAGCAACTACAACATTTAACACAGCCAGTTAGCTTAGCAATTGATCACTCCCTCTGCAAGAGGCCGACACAGACGCCAATACTGGATTAATGCGCAGGCTCGGGCAGCTCTTCAGACAGACAGCTAAGCAACTCGATCACTCGCACGCTATGCTCTTCCATCTCGGCAAGAGCATCCAACGCAGAATCGCACTGGTCTTGCTCCATCCATGAGAGCGCTTTCAAACCGCTCTCATGGACCCCCATATGCGGCGCATCAAGCTGTCGAAAGGTATTACTCTGCGAGTAAAACTGCCGCCCATCTCCTTCGAAATACCACTTACCCAGACGGCACTGGGTATGACTGGCAAAGTCCGCTATCGCTCTCTGGCTTAAGCCCAGCATCCGTTTATAAACATCCGTCTTCCAGACCACATGATCGAGTTTAACCGTTTCCAGAAAGGCATCTGCAGCAGAACGGCTGACAATTTTATGCATCTGCTGCGACAACCCAACAACCTGGCTAACCGCAGAACTCACTTCATGGGTCGATGCGACCAACGCCTTGCTCTGATCGGCCATTCCGCGAATATCGCCGTCCGCCATCTCCGTGCGCTGGGTAATATTGTTAACCAAGCGGGTAATTTCGACACTGGCAACGTTGGCTTTTTGTGCCAACGCCCGTACCTCGTCGGCCACCACCGCAAAGCCCCGACCCTGCTCACCGGCCCGAGCGGCCTCTATGGCCGCATTTAACGCCAACAGGTTAGTCTGTTCGGAGATCTCTCTGATCACCCCGACAAACTTACCGATCTCCTGAGCAGTGGTCTGCAACTCACCAATATGCTCACAATTGCGACCGGCCTCCGAGGCAATTTGCTGCAACGAAGCTTCCATAGACTCTAGCGTACTGGAGCTATGTGCAAAGACATCCTTGGCGTCATCCAGGGTATGGCGCTCGGCATAGAGCACTCCTGCAGTGCGGGCCAGACTCTCGCGAACACGGACCACGGTATCACCGCCTGAGAACCACAATTCACGAAAACGCTGCTGCCGCACATGCTCAGTGTCCATTTGACACTGCGTGCTTTGCGCCTGTTGCCGGGCTTCCGCCAGTTGAACCTCAAGCGCAGCAGAACGCGCCCGCTCCTGTTCCAGCTGCTCCTGTAACTGCTGATTCTGCTGCTTCAACGCACCCAAACCAAACATCAGATAAACCCCCAGTGCTGACGAATTTGACGACCCTGGACTCCTGTCCAGCCTGCAACATCATGACAGCGGATAATATGCTTATATTTATGCAGACAACAATATTAATTGGGCTCAATCGCCTTTAGATGCCGCAACACCGCCAGCCAAGCCCCGCTGCTACCAAGCACTATCGCCAGCAACAGCAGCACCACGGAGGGCCCCAGTCCAAGCCCCTGCAGCTGAAAATCAGACTGGTACAGCTGAATCAGCTGATCCACGACCGCGCTCAGGTACCAGAGACTCAGCTGCACCAGTAACCAGGCCAACAACCCGGCGCCAACGCCATACCAGAAACCCGTATACAGAAAAGGCCGGCGCACAAAACCATCGGTGCCACCGACCAGCTTCACCACCAGAATCTCGTCGCGACGATTTAGAATCTCCAGGCGAATGGTATTGCCGACCACCAGCAACACCCCCAGCGCCAGTAATGCGCCCAGCACCAGCACCGCACGCTGACCAAATTTGACCATCGCCTGCAGCCGCTGCACCCAAGCCAGATCCACCTGGGCATCATCCACCCCATCGATCGATAACAGCTGCTGATGCAACGCCAGCAATAGCTCGGGTTGCTCATAATCCGCGGCTGGAATGACCGCTATCACCGCTGGCAGTGGATTATACTCAAGCTGATCCAGCGCCCGACCAAAACCGGCGTACTGTTTGAAATCGTCCAGCGATTGCTCTTTGGACAGATAGCTGAGTTGAGCGATCTGGGAGTTGGACTGTAACTGAAGCGCCAGATCACGCCCCTCCTCCTCGCTCAACTGATCCGAGAGAAACAGCGAGATCTGGGCCGATCCCTGCCAATGCTGGCTCAACTGACCCACGTTTTGCAAACCCACATAGAGCACGCCGGGCAGACTCAACGCAATAGCGATCACTGCCAGGGTCATCAAGGTCGCCAAGGGCGCCAGCAACAAGCGCCGTAAGCTAACCTGAGCCATCTCCAGATGATGGCGCAGATAACTGCGTCCGCGTGCGCGCAGCTGCGGCTGCTGACTACTGGCGCCCTGACGGGCTGGACGCTTAATGGTCGACATCGGACAAGCGCCCCTGATCCAGAGTCAGGCGACGGTGCGGCATCTGTGAAATCAGGTCCAGATCATGGGTGGCCACCAGCACGGTCACACCGACCTGGTTAAACTGGCGGAACAACCCCATCACCTGGGCCGACAACTCAGGATCGAGATTACCGGTCGGCTCATCGGCGAGCAGCACCTGCGGCTTATTAACGATCGCCCGCGCCAACCCTATCCGCTGCTGCTCTCCGGTGGAGAGCACGATCGGGTTAAGTTTCTCTTTGTTCAGTAAACCCACCTTATCCAGCGCAGCACGCACCCGGCGGCCGGCACTGTCGCGCTCGTAACCCGAAATTTGCAGTGGCAGGGCCACATTGTCGAACACGGTCCGATCAAACAGCAACTGATGATTCTGAAACACCACGCCAATTTTACGCCGCAGATAAGGGACCTGTGCCAGCGGCATGCGATTGAGATTTTGCTCGCCCACAAACACCTGCCCCTGAGATGAGCGCTCCATCAACATGATCAATTTCAGCAACGTACTCTTACCCGCACCGGAGTGGCCGGTCAAAAAAGCCATCTCTCCGCGCTTGAGCTCGAAGCTGAGTCGGCTCAGAGCTTCATGGCCACCCGGGTAGCGCATGCTAACATTATCGAAACGGATCATAGTGATAGCAATTCCCGGTCAGTCCTGATCGAACAGCGCTTGGATAAATTCCTGTGCCACGAACGGACGCAGGTCATCGATCTGCTCGCCGACACCGATAAAACGGATCGGAATATCCAACTGTTTGGCGATCGCAAAGATCACCCCGCCCTTGGCGGTACCGTCGAGTTTGGTCAGGGTAATGCCCGTGACCCCAACAGCCTCGGTAAACAGTGTCGCCTGGCTGATTGCGTTCTGCCCGGTACCGGCATCAAGCACCAGCATCACCTCATGCGGAGCACTGTCGTCCAGCTTGCGCATGACCCGCACCACCTTCTCCAGCTCACCCATCAGATGGGCCTTGTTCTGCAACCGTCCGGCCGTATCGGCAATCACAACATCGACCCCCTTGGCCTTGGCTGACTGCACCGCATCAAAAATCACCGAGGCACTGTCGGCACCGGTATGCTGAGCCACCACCGGAACATCGTTGCGCTCGCCCCAAACCTGCAACTGCTCGACCGCTGCCGCGCGGAAAGTATCACCGGCCGCCAGCATCACCGACTTACCTTCGGCCTGGAAACGCTTGGCCATTTTACCGATGGTGGTGGTCTTACCGACACCGTTAACCCCCACCACCAAGATCACGTAGGGCTGCTTGCTGGCGTCGACCCTGTCTCTTATACACATCT
>SDWN01000410.1 GCA_004195305.1 Neptunomonas sp.
GGGGTGATGGATTTCAGCATCCAAGATGCGGCAGCAATAGGCATCATCGGTGGTGCTGACGGACCTACTGCGATCTATGTGGCGAGTATTCTGGCGCCTCATCTGTTGGGTGCTATCGCGGTTGCGGCCTACTCCTATATGGCGTTAGTGCCGTTGATTCAGCCGCCGATCATGCGTCTGTTTACCACCGAATCTGAGCGCAAGATACAGATGACTCAGTTGCGTCACGTCAGTAAGACCGAGAAAATTTTCTTCCCGCTGGTGCTGCTGATTCTGGTGGCGATGCTGCTACCCGATGCAGCGCCGCTGTTGGGGATGTTCTGCTTTGGTAACCTGATGCGTGAATGCGGCGTGGTCGAGCGCCTCAGTGATACGGCTCAGAACGCGTTGATCAATATCGTCACCATCTTCCTTGGTCTGTCGGTAGGCTCAAAACTGAGTGCCGATAAATTCCTGGATCTGAATACGCTGGGTATTCTGGTGTTAGGCGTGGTCGCGTTCGGTATTGGTACTGCGGCAGGGGTGTTGATGGCTAAGCTGATGAACAAGTTCAGCAGTACGCCGATCAATCCGCTGATCGGTTCTGCCGGTGTATCGGCGGTACCGATGGCGGCGCGAGTTTCCAACAAACTCGGCCTTGAGGCCAATCCGCAGAACTTTCTGCTGATGCATGCCATGGGGCCTAATGTGGCCGGTGTGATAGGCTCGGCCGTCGCTGCCGGGGTGATGATCAAGTTCGTGGGCTAGTCCTCGCGGGATCTAAGATAAAAAGGGGCTGAATGGCCCCTTGTTTAGTTTTCTCTGTCGTTAACTTGAATCGTTAGCGGTGGACCAGTCAACAAGAGCGTTATTGATGAAGATGACCCTGCGCCAGCTGACGTTGTTTGAATGTGTCGCTCGACATATGAGTTACACCCGGGCGGCGGAGGAGAAACACCTGACTCAGCCCGCCGTGAGCATTCAGATCAAGCAGCTGGAGGAGCATGCCGGTTTGCCGTTGTTTGAATATATCGGCAAAAAGCTCTATCTCACCGATGCAGGGCGGGAATTGCAGCACGCGTGCCGCGATATCTTTAGCCGCATCGAAAGCCTTGAGATGGCGTTGACGCAGATGAAAGGCGGGATGCACGGCAGTCTGAGGATCGCGACTGTGACCAGCGCCAATTACTTTGCCCCGCACCTGATTGGTGAGTTTAACCGTCACTATCCCGATGTTGAGATGAGTCTGGTGGCAACCAACCGGGATAGCGTGATCCAGCGTTTGCTTAATAACCAGGACGACCTGGTGCTGATGGCGCAGGTGCCTAAAGACATGAAGCTCAAAGTGTATCCGATTCTGGATAATCCGATGTTTCCGGTGGTTCCCCCCGGGCATCCATTGGTGGGGCAGAAGCGGATTCCGGTTGACGCCTTAACCCGGGAGCGCTTTCTGATCCGGGAGAAGGGGTCAGGCTCACGTAAGGCGATCGACGATCACCTGCGCGAAGCGGGCATCAGTCTGCCGCTAACCATGGAGTTGGGCAGCATCGAAACAATTAAGCAGGGGGTGATGGCTGGCTTGGGGATCTCGATCCTGTCGCGTTTCAGTATGGCGCTAGAGCTTGCGACCGGCTGTTTGGTCAGTCTGGACATGGATACGTTCCCGATCGTACGCACCTGGTGCCTGGTGCATCCGCTGGAAAAACGTTTGTCGCCCGCGGCACAGGCGTTTATCGACTATTTCCTGGACCATGATGAGCGGGTTCGGCAGCTGATCAATAATCGCTTTTTAGGCGCAGAGCTGCCGAGTTAAGACGTTAAAGGTTCAACCCGCAAACCCCGAATCCACGACTTTCTCTTTGCCTTCTGCGGCCTCGCGTGCCAGGTCATCGACCCGCTCGTTCTCAGGGTGACCGCTATGGCCTTTGACCCAGCGCCATTCTACTTGATGCTGCTGGTTCAGGGCATCCAGGCGTTGCCATAGATCGACATTCTTAACGGGTTGGCGATTGGCGGTTTTCCAGCCCTTTTTCTTCCAACCATGGATCCATTGGGTGATCCCCTGACGCACATACTGGCTATCGGTTGTCAGAATCACCTGACAGGATTCATTCAACGATGCCAGCGCTTCGATGGCGCCCAGAAGCTCCATCCGGTTATTGGTGGTTAGGGTAAAACCCTGGCTCAGCTCGATGCGGTGAGCCTTGTAGATTAGTAATGCACCATAGCCGCCAGGGCCGGGGTTACCCAGGCAGGAGCCATCGGTAAATACTCGAATTAATTTTGTCTCAATCAACATGCGTCTCCTTTTAAGGCGGGCATTGTAGTCATTCAGGCTGTGATAAGATAGGCGCTTTCGGCCACCGGGTCGTAGGCGGATAAACCTTTTTAGAGGCTGTGATGAGACAGGTAATACTGGATACGGAAACCACCGGGATTGAGCCTGCAGCCGGGCACCGGATTATCGAAATTGGCTGCGTCGAGATGGTCAACCGGCGCCTGACCGGGCGCACCTACCACCGCTATGTTAATCCGCAGCGTGATGTGCCTGAGGAAGCGGTTGCGGTCCATGGCCTGACCGCGGATTTTCTTGCCGACAAACCGCTGTTTAAAGAGGTTATGGATGAGTTTAAGGCATTTATCGATGGTGCTCAGCTAGTCATTCATAATGCTCCGTTCGATGTCGGCTTTCTCAATCATGAATTTACCCTGGCAGGACCAGGTAACGGTCGTATCAGCGACCTGGCGACCGTGCTGGATACGCTAGCATTGGCGCGCAGTATGCGCCCGGGGCAGCGTAATACCCTGGATGCGTTGTGTAAGAACTACATGATTGATAACTCGCAACGCACCCTGCACGGGGCCTTGTTGGATTCTGAAATTCTGGCTGATGTCTATCTGATGATGACCGGAGGCCAGACCAGCCTGGTGTTGGGGCGCAGCGGTGAAACCGATGGCGTGGCCAGCCCGGTGCGCCCGGTCGAAACCGGGCTGTATTCGTTGCCGGTCATCAATGCATCGGTGCTGGAGCTGCAGGCGCATGAAGCGATGCTGGATCGAATCGATAAAAAAAGTGCGGGTTCGGTCTGGCGTGCTGCGGCTGTTACCGTGGAGACTCTGCAATGAAGCGTTTGCTTGCAGGACCTTCGCTTGCAAGACTTTCGCTGCTAAGCGTTTTGCTGCTGCCGCAACTCAGCTGGGGGCAGGGATCTGCGGCCTTGTTGGAGCGGTTGAAATTCACCTCGGTTGAGCTGCTGATCTATACCGATCAGTTGCAGCGATTTGAGCGGACGGCCTGTAGCGACACGGTGATTTCTAATTATATGCTGGGTAGTGCCAAGCAGAAATTGCTGTCTCAGCTCAATACCGAGCATCGGGCAGAGTTTGAGCAGCTGTTTGGCTCGGAGCAGATAGCGCAATTATTACGAGAAAATAAGGCTGGTGTCGAGTCGATGCTGGGGCCGCAGCGACTGCTGGGTGGGGATATGAACCTCGATGAACAGCAACGCGCGGCCTGTCGTGAGTTGGGCGAGGTGTTTCAAAATAACTACCTGCAGACCCGTCAGGATCTGCAGCAGTTGTTTGATCAGTATCGTAACTGACGCGGAGTGGCTGCGCCTTGGGGTTTTAGCTATTAACCTTCGAACCTAATAGCTTCCATAGCTGCTCCTGATTACCCATGATCCTCAGCTATCACAGCGACGAGCGATAGGAATACAGGCTCACGTAGGGTTATATATGCGATTACCGTTGCCAAATTCTCCTGAACACCGTAATGACAAGACGCTATAGCACCGTGAGAGCCTGCCCGCAGGCGATCTTTTAACCGTTGCAGCACTAAAAAATGACAAGATCGCCGGGAGCCCAGCTCCCACAAGACCCAGGCTCGCGGCGGGACAGGTAGCACCATGGGAGCCTGCCTGAAGGCGATCTTTTCGCTAGAATAGATCGGTTCAATCATGGCTGAGGTTTGTGGGTAATCAGGTAGCTGCTTGTCTATCACCCCGCTGGGTTAATAGCGCGTGCTTGGCGGGTCAGTAGGGGCTGGTCAGCTAGTCGACAAGTTGATCGATCTTGTGTTTGAGTTTTTTATCCAGGGTGCGAATCATCTCCAGCTTCTCTTCTAAAGAGTGATTGAGGAAGTTGTTAATCGAGGTGATCTTGGTTTCAATCTCTCGCAGCTGTTGCAGTGATCTTGCCGAGTGTGCGGGGGAGGGCGCAGGAGGCGAGTGAGGGTCTTCAGCAGCGCTTGCGGGCCTGGACGCAACGACAGGCTCACGCGGCTCGTTTAGCTGCGGGTTGAGTTCCTCAGCCAGCTCTGCGGCAACGGTATTAACCGCTTCGACGGTGATGGTGTTCTGATCCTCCAGGTAGCAGTACAGCAGCAGGCGGTCGCAGAACACATTGATCCGTCGCGGAACGCCGCCGGTATGGTCGTGGATAATAGCAAAGGTAATATCGGTGAATTTAGGGTTCTGAGCCCAGCCAGCGATCGATAATCGCCACAGGATGTACTCTTTTACCTCAATCGCCTCTAGGGGTTTGAGATGGCATGAGGCGATGATTCGCTGCCGGAACTGCTCCATGTCCGGTCGCTGGATAATGCCCCTGAGCTCGGGTTGGCCCAGCAGAAAGCTTTGCAGCAGCGGGCCGTCAGTGAGCTGGAAGTTGGACAGCATGCGCAGTTCTTCGATAGCACTGGCAGGCAGGTTTTGGGCCTCGTCGACCACCAGTAACACCCGTTTGCCTGTTTGGTGCGCTGACAGTAAAAAGTCCTGAAACTGTTGCAATAGAATAGCTTTCGGCTTGTTTTCTGCAGGAATCCCAAACGAACTGCAGATAAGCCGCAGCAGGTCGTCGGCTTCGAGCTTGGTGGTGACCAGTTGCGCGGCGATAATTCGGCCCTGATCGATGTTTGCAAGCAGGTTGCGCATCAGTGTTGTTTTACCGGTGCCGATCTCACCGGTAACAACGATAAAGCCTTCACCCTGACCCAAGCCATACTGCAGATAGGACATCGCCCGTTTGTGACCCGAACTGGAAAAGAAAAAATCCGGATCAGGACTGAGTTGGAACGGTTTGGTGATCAGGCCAAAATGAGATGTGTACATGACAGACCTTGTTAGAACGTATGATTTAAACTAACTCCGGCACCGTATTCTGCATAAGCACGGCTGGTATCATTGGAGTGCAGTTTATTAAACCTGAGTGCGGTGCTTAGAGAGGTGTCGGCACTGAGTGTACGGCTGAATCCCAGGTTCAGCCCCTGGCGGTAATCGCGTTCGGATGTGGTTGCGTCAGGCTCAAGTACCGAGCCGTCGTAGCTGATTGTCATCGCGCTGCGACTAGATAGCTGCAGTGCCCAGCCGAGGTTTAATCCGAAGTCATCCTCTATCCGCTTGCTCAGAGTCTGGAATTTACGCCGGTTAGCTGAGAGTCCCAGCGACACACTGCTTTTTCTGAGGCGGTAGCTGTAGTTGGCGTTGAACGCCTGGCTGATAAAGCGGCCTTCATCGAGCGAGGGTAGCAAGGAAACGCCAAAATTAACGAAGTCATTGGGGTTAGTGTTGGCGAATTCAGGGCTGTTGATTGCAATATCGCGGCACTCTGGAGAGTTTGCATCGCCACCAGGACACACTCTGACCACGAGCGCTAATCCTAGCTGCTGCTGGCGCACACTGCTTAAACTCTGTTGCAAGGAGAGTGATAGGGTGCTGCGTTTAAGTCGGTGGGTGAAGACGACGCTACTGCTATTGCCGCTCTGGATCTGGTCGCTGTAATTGAGATCTAATGAGGTTCGAGGATTGGGGTTCCAGGTCAGGCCCGCGGACCAAAATGTTGATCCCGAGCTGATATCGCTATCGCTTGGGCTATCGATATGGCTGTCGCTATAGCCGCCGCCAATGTGCAGGTCCAGCAGCCTACTGTGACGATAGCCGAGTTGTATCTGAGCGAAGTCATTTTTGTTCAGGGTGTTGTTGGTCGTGTTGGACTTGGCGCTATCCTGGCGCGTCTCTAAGGTCCAGTAGATCCTGTTGGGGTTGCCCCGAGTATCAAATCCAAGATTGTAGCTGAAACCTTCGCTGTCCTCAGCGTTAGACTGGTAGATGACCGCATCGTAGCTGGCGCTCAGAGTCATGTTGGTATAATTGCCGATACGTTGGCGCCAGGTTGGCGTGAAGGCGAAGGTCAGGGTGTTGGTGAACGCATCCGGTGCTAGCTTGGGGTCGATAATACCGTTACTGCGGTTGTCGATCAGCTGTTGGCTCGCGACGGCTTGTGCGTCGACAAACAGACGGTCCTCAACCAGCTCTGCATCGGCAAAGGCGTTCAGGTTGTGAAAGTAGCTGTCACCGCGAGTGTTCGAACTGTAATCCAGCAGGGATAGGCGGTAGTCAGCACCAAGTCTGAGGTAGCGGCCCTGGCGGCTGATTGAGATGCCGGGTGCCAGCGTGCCGATAAAGGTTTCGGTTTTATCGCTGGAAGCCAGATCCTGGTTGTCGCTGTAGTCGAGACCGAGTTGCAGCGAGGGGCTAATGTCCCAATCTTTGGTCTGTTCCGAATAGCAGGGGGCAGAGAGCAGTGCGAGACCCAACAGAGACCGCCCCAGGCGGCTAGGCGTTAGCGTAATAATAGCCATAGTTATCTCTTTGGCCATTCGATTTGTTTAACACCAGACCGATCGCTATATTGGGATTCAGCAGGCTTAATGCGTGTTGCAGCTGGGCATGCGACGTTTTTTTCTCTTCGACAACGACCACAGCCTGGCCCGTCATCTGCGCTAATACGTTAGTTTCACTGGCGCCGAGAAGAGGGGAGGTGTCAAAGATAACAATACGGTCTGGGTAGCGCACGGATAACTCTTCCATGAAGCGCTTCATCTTTTCACTGGCTATCATCTCGTTAGAGTGGTGATGGCGGCGTCCGGCGGTGATCAGTTTAAGGTTGGGGATGTTGGTGTTGAGGATAATATCGGTGACCTCGACCTTACCGGTCAGGTAATCCATCAATCCCGGGTACTCGGCGATGCCGAGACGATCGCAGATACTCGGCTTGATCACATCGGCATCAACCAGGAGTACCTGACGATCCTCTTCCATGGCCATGCTGATGGCTAGATTGATGGTGGTAAAGGTTTTTCCTTCGCCCGGAAAGCTGCTCGAAACCATCACCAGGTTGGGTTGATCGAGGGTGCTGGCGCCTACGCCAAACGCATTGTTGAGCAGTGGTCGCTTGATGTAGCGGTACTCCTCCTTGATCTTGGTGAAGCTTTCGGTTGGTGAGACCATGCCCATAGCTTCCAGGCGTTGGATATCGATGTTGACCTGTTGTTCGGTTCGCTCGCTTGGTGCGGCGTTAAAATGTGATTCAGGCTGGTCTTTTGGCGCCGGCGAGGTGGCTGTGGGTTTAGTGCTGGTTACCGCCTGCAACTGCAACTGCGCCTGCTGATCCTCTGCTACCGGATCAGCCGCGGCTCGTAGGCTGGTTTGCTGTTCTGCCTGTTGTTCTGATTGCTGTTGCTCAAGCCGCCGTCTGTTTTCAGCCAGCAGGCGCTGTTTTTCCAGGGCTCGTTCGATTGTACTCATCCCACTCCCCTAGAAACGGTTGATCAGATTGGTGAATAAAAGCTTTGCTTTGAGATAAAGCGTGTTGAATTGGCCGGGAAGGTCCGGTAACTGCGCTGTGACCTGGCTGTTGATGTCGGGAAACAGCTGCAGCAGTATTATTCCTGAGTAGGAGCCTAGCAACCCAAGCAGCAGCAGGGTGAAAATCAGCGTGCGTTTGCTGGTCCGGCGGTTAATATCCGGGGCGTGGTAAACACCGACAGAGCCTAAAACAGGAATGCCGGTAACACTGTTAAGTTGCTTGCTGGAGAAAAACACCGGGCGTAGTTGGCTGAGTAAAAAAGCCATGCCGATACCAGCGCCGAGGGCGGCAATCAGCACAGTCTGTGTGACTGCATCGAGCACCAGCAGCAGGACAAGTACGACGA
>SDWN01000421.1 GCA_004195305.1 Neptunomonas sp.
TCTTGTTGCAACTGCTTGTCGCCTCAAGGTGGTGCGGATATTACAGATGACCTTTTAGCAGGTCAACACCTTTCCTTCGGCTTTTTTATATCCACCCGCAACAGACTACAACACTCTATAAAGAGCCACCCTGAACTCTCTATACAGGACCAGCCTGAAGAAATGCGCACTAATCACTGCTCCCAGCTTTGCCTACTCCGGCATACGTGCGAAAATCGCCTCCTCTTGTTCCAGTCATCACTACCAAGGCACGCTTCATGAGCGCACAGATCATCGACGGCAAACAGATCGCCTCTCAGGTTAAACAGAAGGTCAAGCAGGGCGTGCAGGCGCGACTCACTCTAGACAAAAGGGCTCCGGGACTCGCGGTGATACTTGTAGGCGTAGATCCCGCCTCGCAGGTTTATGTCAGCCATAAACGCCGCGCCTGCGAAGAGGTAGGCATCAAATCAACAGCTTACGACCTGCCTGCATCTACCTCCCAAGACGACCTACTAGCACTTATTGACGCGCTTAATGACACGCCTGAGATTGATGGCATCCTGCTCCAACTGCCGCTCCCAGAACACCTGGATTCAAACCCACTTCTTGAGCGCATCCGCCCCGACAAAGATGTCGACGGCTTCCACCCTTACAACCTGGGTCGACTAGCGCAACGCATGCCTCTGCTTCGCCCCTGCACCCCCAAAGGGGTAATGACCCTACTGGAGTCCACCGGTGTCGCTATTCGCGGCCTGGATGCCTGCGTTGTAGGCGTTTCCAACATTGTCGGCAGACCCATGGCGCTTGAACTGCTACTGGCCGGCGTTACGGTCACCACCACCCACCGCTTTACCCAAAACCTCGATCAAAAAGTCAGCCAGGCTGATATCGTCGTGGTGGGCGTCGGCAAACCAGGACTGGTTAAAGGCGAATGGATCAAGCCAGGCGCCATTGTCATCGACATCGGCATCAATCGCCTGGAAAACGGAAAACTGGTGGGGGATATTGAATTCGATGTGGCCGCAGAAAGAGCCGGCTGGATCACCCCCGTGCCAGGCGGGGTCGGCCCGATGACTGTCGCGACGCTGATGGAAAGCACACTGTATGCGGCAGACGTGCTGCACCAGAACTAGCCGCCCTCAGCAAGAATGAGAGCCGCATCGCGCCGCTCTCATTTAATTCTTTACCCTTCCCGACCTACCCCTCCCTACGCCAAGTCGTTCCCTCTCGACTATCATCTAAAACAACCCCTTGCGCCTTAAGCTCGTCACGAACCGCATCGGCACCGGCAAAGTCGCGGGCTTTTTTGGCCTCAGCACGTTTTTGAATCAGCACCTCAATCGCTTCCGCCGAGAGGCCATCATCACTTTGACCGCCCTGCAGATAAGCTTCCGGATCCTGCTGCAACAACCCCAAAACAGCCGCCAGGCGCTTTAACTGCGCAGCCAAGCGAGCAGCAAAACCCAGATCTTGCTGCTTTTTAGCACGATTAATATCGCCCACCAACTCACGCAGCACCGATAACGCCAACACCGTATTAAAGTCGTCATTCATCGCCGCATGAAAGCGCTCTTCAATATCATTGCTCAAAGCACCTTCTTCGACCACATCCAACCCACGCAAAGCATGATAAAAGCTATCAAAGATCGCTCGCGCCTCCTTAAGACTTCCTTCCGAGTAATCGATCTGACTGCGGTAATGACCCATGATCAGAAAGTAACGCACCACCTCGGGGTCGTATGAATCGAGAATTTCGCGAATGGTAAAGAAATTACCCAGCGATTTGGACATCTTCTCTTTATTAACCCGAATCGCACCAGCGTGCATCCAGGTGTTGACGAACTTCGCACCGTTGGCCGCTTCCGACTGAGCGATCTCGTTCTCGTGGTGCGGAAACTTAAGGTCCGGCCCACCGCCATGAATATCAAAGGTATCCCCCAGGCAGCACTTTGACATTGCCGAACACTCGATATGCCAGCCCGGACGCCCCTCGCCCCAGGGCGAATCCCAACTCACCTCGCCAGATTTAGCCGCCTTCCAGAGCACAAAATCAAACGGACTCTCCTTCTGTTCGTTCACCTCGACCCGGGCACCCGCCTGCATATCGTCCAGGTTCCGATTAGTCAGCTTACCGTAACCCTCAAACTTCCCCACCCGGTAATAGACATCGCCGTTATCTGCCGCGTACGCAAAGTCCTTTTTGATCAGGGTTTGTATCATCTCGATAATCTGCGCCATATGCGTAGTCGCGCGCGGCTCCTCGGTGGGTGAAATAACCCCCAGGCGCACTTCGTCCTCATGCATCGCGGCGATAAAACGTTCGGTCAGGCTGTCGCAACTCTCGCCATTCTCGTTCGCCCGTTTGATAATTTTGTCATCAACATCGGTGATGTTACGCACGTAATGGACATCGTAACCGCTGGCGCGCAGGTAACGGGTGATCACATCGAACGCCACCAACACCCGGGCGTGCCCCAGGTGACAGTAGTCATACACCGTCATGCCGCAGACATACATGCGGACCTTGCCGGGCTCAATCGGGACAAAACGCTCTTTTTTACCGGTCAGGGTGTTATAGATCTGTAAACTCATGTCGCTGTAGATTCCGTCGATTCGGTGATTACTTCTATTCTGCACTTGGCCCACTCACTTACCGGGCGAAGAGTCGCGCAGGCCGATGGTCATATTAAACACCGGTTTATCGGCGCTGTGTTCATAGCGATCGGCGACAAAATAGCCCTCGCGCTCAAACTGAAAACCAGACTCGGGAGCAACCGATACCAGCCCCGGTTCGACCCAGCAGTTATCCAACACGCGAACTGATTGACTATTAATGTACTGCATAAAATCGCTGTTACCGCTCTCATCCGCAGACTCAGGCGCCGGATGAGTAAACAGTCGGTCGTAAACCCGTACGCGGGCCTGCTTACCTTCAGCGACAGACACCCAGTGAATCACGCCACGCGGCTTCATCCCCTCGGGTGGATTTTCACCCACCGTACCCGGCACTAGGCTGGCTTTAATCTCGACGATCTCACCCGTAGCGTCTTTAACAACTTCGTCGGCCTTGATCACGTAGGCATAGCGCAGGCGAATGTAATCCCCCAGCACCAAACGCTTGAATTTCTTACGCGACAGACTGCCATCTTGACTAAAATCGGCGCGATCGATGTACAGCTCGGCAGTGAACGGCAACTGCCGCTCGCCCAGATCGACACTCGGATGCGCGGGCGCCGTAAGCACCTGGACAGCACCTTTTATGTGATCCGCAAAGTTGGTCACGGTCACCTTGACCGGATTCAGCACGCACATCGCCCGCGGTGCGTTCTGATTGAGGTCTTCGCGGACAAAAAACTCGAACTGCGCCACATCCACAACACCGTCGGTCTTGGCCACCGCCAGGCTGTTACAAAAATTGCGGACAGCACGGGCGCTATAGCCCCGGCGGCGCAATCCAGAGAGGGTCGGCATGCGCGGGTCATCCCAACCATTGACCACCTTGTCGTCCACCAACTGTTTGAGCTTGCGCTTGCTGGTCATGGTGTAGCTGAGGTTAAGGCGGCCAAACTCATGCTGCGCCGGCTTGCAGGGAACCGGCAGATTCTCCAAAAACCAGTCATACAACGGCTTATGATCGGCAAACTCCAGGGTACAGATCGAATGGGTGACGCCCTCGATTGCATCCTCCTGGCCATGGGCAAAGTCGTAGGCCGGATAAATATTCCACTTATCACCGGTCTGGTGGTGGTGCTGCTTGCGAATCCGGTACATAACCGGATCGCGCAGAGTCATATTAGGCGACGTCATATCGATCTTGGCGCGCAGTGAACGCGAGCCCTCGTCGAACTCGCCGTTTTTCATCCGCTCCAACAGATCCAAATTTTCTTCGACCGAGCGCTCGCGGAACGGGCTCGGCTTGCCTGGCGTATTAAAATCACCACGGTAGTCACTAGCTTGCTCCGGTGACAGATCGCAGACGTAGGCCTTGCCTGCGCTGATCAGATGCTGCGCCCAGAGATAAAACTGATCGAAATAGTCGGAGGCGTACCGCACCTCACCACCCCACTTAAAGCCCAACCATTGCACATCGGCCTTGATCGCGTCGACGTACTCCTGCTCCTCTTTGGAGGGGTTGGTATCATCAAAACGCAGATTACAGCTACCACCAAACTGCTCGGCCAGGCCGAAGTTGACGCAGATCGACTTGGCATGCCCGATATGCAGATAGCCGTTAGGCTCTGGCGGAAAACGGGTCACTACCTTGCTGATTTTGCCGCTTTGTAATTCTTCATCGATAATCTGAGCGATGAAATTTGATACCGGGGAGGGAGTTTCTTGAGAGCTCATAGCGCCTTCTACTGATCCACACTCTAATTAAAAAAGGCCCGCACATTGGCAAACCAGACAAAAATAGAAAATTATACCCTCCCTCAAGCCAACAAGGGAGCCGAACTTCTCTTTTCAGCTACAATTACCCATAAGATCTGAGCCTTGACACCAACTCCACCACCCGCTGCAGGGCCTCTATCATGCAATTATCAGCGCATACAGTCAGTGGCCATTACCACGCGAATCGGCGCAACCAAGCCAACCGACGCAGCGGACACGAGCAGAGACAAGATATTCGCTTCGAACCCAACACCACCAACAGGCGCATTATCATTTGTCGTCGCCTCTCTGATACAGACCCCTGGCAAGCCGCCTCGCGCGAACACTAGGAGTCTGCCGGGCAGTCCTAGCCCAGACAGCCGCAGCCCTGACCTGCAAACCTCTGGTCAAAAGCGCTCCGCACCCGCTCCTCAGCGCGGCGCCTAGAATCGCCTTTGCTCAGCGATTTGACAGAGGCCGGATTCTTGGCATCAAATAGCGCCTACCTCAAATTAGAACCGGAAGACTCTTGTGAAAAAACTGCTTTGCTGCCTATTACTCTGTATCAGTGCGCCGCTTTTTGCCGAAACCAGCACCCCCTCCACCAGCACTGACGAAGCCATAAAGACCCAACCCACCCAGGTCAAACTCGAAACTAACCTGGGCAACATCGTGATTCAACTCGACCCCGAAAACGCCCCTGTTAGCGCCGCCAACTTCCTCAGCTATGCTCAGAGCGGATTCTACGACGGCACCGTATTCCACCGCGTGATCAACGGTTTCATGATCCAGGGCGGCGGCTTTGGTACCGACATGTCGAAAAAAACGACCCAACCCGCCATTCGCAATGAATCGGACAACGGCCTCAAAAATCGCACCGGCACTATTGCGATGGCCCGCACCAACGCGCCACACAGCGCGACTGCCCAGTTCTTTATTAACGTTAACAACAACGCCAACCTCGATTACGCATCCGGTCGCTGGGGTTACGCCGTATTCGGTGAGGTGATTGAAGGCATGCATCTGATCAACCAGATCAAGCAGGTCCCGACCACCAGCAGAAACGGTTATCGCGACGTGCCGGTAGATCCCATCGTGATTCTCAAAGCCACCACCCAACCTTAAGCCGACACATCGATAACAACACCCGTCGCTGTGATAGTGATTCGCCATCCGCGCAGCGGCGACATATAATCCCCACCTAGCCTGCCCGCTGGTCGGCTTTGATTCAGCTAACACGTCAAACCAGAAGGAATGAGCCAATGATCACCCTGCATACCAATTTTGGTGATATTAAAATCGAACTCGATACCGAAAAAGCACCCAAAACCTGCGCTAACTTCAAAGAGTATGTGCGTAGCGGCTTTTACGACGGCACCATATTCCACCGCGTCATCGACGGTTTCATGATCCAGGGCGGCGGATTTGAACCCGATATGCGTCAGAAAGAGACCGAAGCACCGATCGACAATGAAGCCGATAACGGACTCACCAACGTCACCGGCAGCCTGGCGATGGCTCGCACCATGGACCCCAATAGCGCCTCATCTCAGTTCTTTATCAACCTGACTGACAATGCCTTTCTGGATCACCGCGCCAAAACCAGCGAAGGCTGGGGCTACGCCGTATTTGGCAAAGTCGTAGAAGGGATGGACGTCGTCAATCAGATCAAAGCCACCAAAACCACCAGTCGTGCAGGCCATCAGGATGTTCCCGCCGATGATGTGATCATCAACTCTGCCGAAATCGGCGAGTAAACAGCCGCCGCATGACCACACTGTTCATCTCAGACCTGCACCTGCAGAGCGAGCGCCCGCACATTACGCGGGCGTTTTACGCTTTTCTTGATCAGCACGCCAGCCAGGCCGATGCGCTCTACATTCTGGGCGACTTTTTCAACGCCTGGCTAGGTGATGATGATCAAACCGCGCTAACCCTTGAGGTCGCCTCACAGCTAAAAAATCTGAGTGCCCGAGGCATCCCTGTATACCTGATGCATGGCAATCGGGACTTCCTGATCGGCAAGCGCTTTTGCCGCCAAGCTGGCGCAAAATTACTGCCCGATCCCACGGTGATCGACCTGTATGGAACCCCGGCACTGCTGATGCACGGCGACAGCCTATGCCTGGACGACACCTCCTACCAACGCTACCGCCGGATCATCCGCAGCCCATTGATTCGACTGCTGCCTCACCTGCTGCCACTCTCACTCCGGCAGCGCATCGCCAGAAGCATCAGGAACCGGAGCGGCAAAGCCAAGAACCATAAATCCGCCCGAATCATGGATGTCACCCCAGATGAAGCCGCCCGGCAACTGCAAGTACACAATCTCAGCTTATTAATTCACGGGCATACACACCGACCCGCGATTCACCATCAGCCGCAGCGCATCGTGCTTGGTGACTGGGATAACCTGGGATGGTATCTGCAATGGCACCAGGACGGCCAGCACCAGCTGGTCTCATTTTCTATCCCAGAGATTGAAACCCCGGAGCCCCCTCCTCAATCAACCCCCGGTTAATCTTGCTACCCACACCTCCTGATAACAGCCATTCTGTGGTATAACCCAGTAAAAAAACCATCGACGGAGTGAACCATGACCCCAAAAGAACTGATTGACGGTATCGACCATCTGGTCTCACTGCCCGACGCGGTAATCAGGGTAAACGAACTGATCGAATCGGAGAGCGCATCCATCGATGATATCGGCTCAGTGATCAATCACGATCCGGCGCTCTCAGCACAACTGCTGAAACTGGTTAACAGCGCCTTTTATGGCTTCCCCTCTCAAGTAGACTCGGTCTCTAGAGCCGTTAACCTGATCGGCACCAGCCAGCTTCGCTCACTGATCTTTGCGTCCTCAGCCGCCGATACATTCAGCAACATATCCTCCGACCTGATCGACATGAATAGCTTTTGGCATCGCAGCGTTTATTGCGGCCTGATCGCCAAAAAGCTAGCCAGCGCAACTCAGAGAAGCAAGGGGGAGCCCCAGTTTTTAACCGGCCTGCTCCATGATATCGGCCGTCTGATCCTGATGTCACGCCTACCGACTGAGTACGAAGAGTTATTACAGGCGTCCAAAGCCCAGGATGCAAAACTGGCAATTCTCGAGCACGAGTGGCTGGGATTTAGCTCAGCCGAGCTGGGAGCCGCCCTTTTAGAGCACTGGCGCCTACCACCGCAGCTATGGATGCCGGTCAAGTTCCAGCACAACCCGGAGGCATGTGACTCCTTTGTGAGCGAATGTCACCTGTTAAATCTGGCACTCCAGATCACCAACTGTATGGAGCCCGAGATTAAAGGCGCCGAAACGGAGCAGCAACTGAATCAACTCAGCTCGATTGCGATCGATGACTTCGCCCTCAGCCTGGAAGACCTGAACATGATCGCACTCGACACCACACTAGAAGCACTTGATGTCCTGAGCATTATTAATCCGGGTGCCGTATCGATTTACTGACAGCACTCGCCAGCAACAAGACTCGATGCGCCCGATGCCCTAAGCATTATTAATCCGGGCGCCGTATCGATTTACTGACAGCACTCGCCAGCAACAAGACTCGAAGCACTTGATGTCCTGAGCATTATTA
>SDWN01000640.1 GCA_004195305.1 Neptunomonas sp.
TTCCGGTGCATGTGATAACCGTCAACGATTACCTGGCAGAACGTGATGCGGCGGCGATGCGGCCTGCTTATGAAGCATTGGGGTTAACGGTGGGCTGCGCGTTAGCACAGATGAGTGAGGCCGAGCGAAAAGCCGCCTACGATTGTGATATTACCTATACGACCAACAAACAGGTTGCCTTTGACCACCTTAGAGACCGTATCCAGCTGCGTGGTTGCAATACCCAGTTAGGCCTGCAATTTCGTGATCAAAACACACAGCCGCTACTGTTGCGCGGCTTATCGTTTGCGTTGATCGACGAAGCCGATAGCGTGCTGGTCGACGAGGCTGCTACGCCGTTGATTATTTCCAAGCAGGGCAAACCCGCCTACGATGAGACCATGTTGATAGCGGCCTTAGACAAGGCAAAAGGGCTAGTCGCCGAACAACATTTTTACCTGCATTCAGACACGCGGAAATTAACACTCGCGACGGTAGGGAAAGAGGAACTTCAAGATTGGGCGCAGACGCTGTCCGGACTTTGGCGCAATACCCGTTACCGTGAGCAGTTGATAGTTCAAGCCCTTAGAGCACTCTACCTGTTTGAATGTAATTGGCACTATTTAGTAGATGACGGCAAAGTTAAGATTATTGATGAATTTACCGGTCGGTTAATGGAAGACAGATCTTGGGAGCAGGGTCTGCACCAGCTGATAGAGGTCAAAGAGGGCTGTGGAATTACCGGTGAAATGGAGACGATTGGCCGAATCAGTTATCAACGCTTCTTCCGCCGCTACCAGATGCTCGGGGGGATGTCGGGCACGGTGCACGAAGTCGCCAGCGAGTTACGCAGTGTGTACGGCCTGGCTGTAGCAAAAATTCCAACGCATCGAAAAAGCCAGAGATACCACTTACGATCGCGGGTGATGCGATCGGATACCGCCAAGTGGCAGCAGGTGCTAGAGAGTATTCAAACGAAACATGCCGAAGGCCGACCGGTGCTGATCGGGACCCGGTCAGTCGGGGCATCCGAGCACCTGAGCGGTCTGCTTGACGACGCCGGGGTAGAGCACCGCATGTTAAACGCCAGGCAGGATGCCGAAGAGGCGGGAATCATCGCCTTGGCGGGAGTGCGAGGCCAGATCACCGTGGCTACCAATATGGCGGGGAGGGGAACCGACATTATCCTAGGTGCAGGTGTGGCCGAACTAGGCGGTCTGCACGTCATCGCAACCGAGCGGCATGAAGCCAGGAGAATCGACCGGCAGCTGTTTGGGCGTTGTGGCCGTCAGGGTGATCCGGGTAGCTACGAAGAGATCGGATCACAGCATGATGACCTGGTCAGCAGCCAGTTACCGCTCTGGCTGCGTCGTATCGCACAACGGTCTTTGCAGCTTGGAGGCCGGCCTGGAGAGTCGGCCGTCATAGGGTTGTTAAAGTATGCGCAAACAAAAGCCCAACGAAGAAGTATCAAAATTAGAATTCAGATGCAGAAAATGGATGAGTATCTGGAAAATGTACTGGCCTTTACAGGAAGACTCGAATGAATCGTTTGGCAACCTTAACGGATTACCTCAAACCCTTAGCTTTGGGGCTGGCGTGTTGTTGCAGTGCTGTTGCAATGGCCGCTGACGAACTGCAACTGGACTGTGTCATCGAGCCTAGCGAGGTAGCAGACGTCAGTAGCTCCGTCAGGGGCATTATGGAGAATGTGCTGGTGGAGCGGGGTGATTGGGTAAAAAAAGGTCAGGTCATTGCCAAATTGGAATCTAGCGTCGAGCGTGCCAATGTCTCGCTGGCTCAAGCAGAAGCGGAGGCCAATAGTTTGATTCATGCCCGAACAGCACGCCTAGCACTGGCGGAAAAACGGTTAGCGAGGGTACTCGAGCTGAGTAAAACCAAGTCCATTGCCTCACAGGCACTGGACGAAGCCGAGACAGATAAAGTATTGGCACAGGCGGAGCTGGAGCAGGTTCTGCAAGGCCAGCATCTGGCCCAATTAAGGTTGAGCCGGGCTAAGAGTGTGTTGGCGCTCCGCTCAATACAAAGCCCTGTCACTGGTACGGTTCAAACCGTGCATGTTTCAGCGGGGGAATCAGTCGAAGATCGCCCCATTATGACTATCGTACAGATTGATCCACTTTATGTTGAGGCTATAGCGCCGGTACAGATGTTTGGCCAGATCAAGCAAGACGACACAGCGCATGTTTATCCAGAAGAGCCGCTAGGCGGCGTTTTTTTGGCAAAAGTCATCATGGTCGAACGAGTGATAGATGCGCCAAGCGGGACCTTCGGAGTTCGTTTGAAGTTATCTAATCTTGAGAACAAATTGCCAGCAGGTTTGCGATGTAAGGTGAGTTTTGACACATCAACGAGCGAGGGGTAATCGCTGACGCCTGTTATGTATATGGACCCCTCCTGTTTAGCAAGGAAGCACTGTTTCAGAGTGATCGCTGATCTCTGCGGAGGTCGGTTCTGGCCAATCTATTCAACAGTTGATCTGGAATGTTTTTCTGCACTCAGTTGTTCGTCGCGTCGATCGCTGCCAGTTTGGTACGGATGAACTCGGAATGTGTTACATGAATTAGATCAGCAACCTTGCGGATCAGATGGTCTTCGTACTTGTCGAGATCGCCATCGGTCAGGGCAACCTGCCACAGATTGAAGATGAGTTGGCTCTTCTGTTGCGGACTGTAGCTAGCATTGATCAGGCGGGTGAACTGATACAGCGAGGTGGCTTGTTCGGCTTCCTGCTGGGCGAGGTCGATCAGAGTCTGGAGCTGATCCGCAGGCAGTTTAAACTGCTGCTTAAGCAGTTCAACCAGAGTGCTGCGCTCGCTCTCCGCAACCGTAAAATCGGCGCGGGACACCTCAATCAGCAGCGCGGCCGTGGCGAGCTGAAGAGGGGGGACGCAATGCTCGGGCTCGGCATCGGCGGATAGCGCTAAATGGCGGCTGAAAAACTCTGTAATTCGACCAATCATGGCGCAACCGCCATTCTGGTTTTAATCTGTTGGTACTGACCGATAATCTCTGAATACTGTGCCATCAGTGAGCCACCTGCTTGGTTGGGTTGATGCGCCGGGTGCCGAGGGGTTTTAGGCCTGTGGTTGTTTGGAGGCTGAAACCAACGCCAAATCTGCTGCTAAAATCGACCTTTGTCAAGTCATCGGTGAGCGTTATTGGCTGCAGCTGATTCGCCAGAGGGAAGCCCCCACAGGATTCGCCGGCATCGCAAATGAACAGGTCGTTATCGGAGTCACTGCCTGACAGGAGGTAATAGTCTCCGGGGGTGGCAACGGAGAGGGTATAGCTATAGCGCCCCTCAAACGTTTCTACCCCGACTAAATCTACCGTTTCGAAGCTCAGTGCATCGATCAAGAGCAGCCATTGAAATCCTACATCGGCGCTGGTCGTGACCGTGCCGCTAACATCCAGGGTGACCGGGAGCGAGAGAGTCCCCGTATCTGCGGTCACTTCGATATTGCCCCGGTATTGCCCCGCAGATAAGCCGGTTCTGTCGACAGTCACGGCATAGGTTCCCAGGTTGTTGGTGTCTATCGCATCAGCTGCAACGCTTAACCAGGTTCTATCGGCAGTCACCGAGCTGATAAAGAGGTTTCCCTGTCCCGCATTGCTGATAGACAGGGTCTGTTGGTTGCGAACGGGGCCGAACGCCAGGCTGGTTTTGTCCAGGGCGATGATCGCCGGTAGCGGGGCACCACCGGCCAGCGTAGCGGCATACTGAACCGCCTTGAGTGCGTCGATCAGACCGTAGCCATACTGATTATTGCGGGTTTTGGCACCATCAGCACCTAAGTCTTCGCTGATCTGACCGCTAATGACCGCCGCGTCAAAATCCGCGGGGGTCAAGGCTGGGTAGACCGCTTTCATCAATGCCGCAATCCCGGCAACATGCGGTGCGGCCATCGAGGTGCCTTGAGAGAAAGCGGCACCCGGCTCACGAATACCGGAGCGATCATCGGCGATGGTGCTCAGAATACCATCTGGATTTCCGTCCGCATTTTGGTCAACCGTGGCATCTCCACCCGGGGCGGCTAGGTCGATCGTGGTGCCGATGTTGGAGTAGCTGGCCAGGGTCTTGTCATAGCGCACCGCACTCACCGACACGACACCCGCATAAGCGGCAGGGTAGGACGGGATACTCGAGCCGTCATTGCCCGCCGCTGCGATGATGATGCTGCCCGCAGCCCGTGCATCATCGATGCTATCTTGTACCAGCGAGTTAAATCCGGGGCCGCCCAGGCTTAGATTGATGACCTGCGCTGCTGCGCGGGGAAAGGTTCCCGAGTCGTTGCTCAGCCCCGCTGCATAGCGGATCCCCTGTAAAATGTCGTAGCTTGTTCCTCCGCCTTGGCCGAGTACCCGGATCGGCATTAGTTTTGCGTCCCAGGCCACTCCCGCCACCCCCGAGCCGTTGTTGCTGCTGGCGGCGAGGGTGCCTGCAACGTGGGTGCCGTGGAAGCTGCTCTGTCCAGCCAGCATGGCATCACCGGGGTCGTCGGGATCGCTGTCAATACCGTCGCCGTCATTGCTCATCGAGGTGCTGGAGATAAAGTCATAACCACTGTTGGTCAGGTTGGCACTCAGGTCCGGGTGCGCCCGATAGACGCCGGTATCGATGACGGCGATGACCACATCGTCACCGGTGCTGATCTCCCATGCCTGGGGCAGATTAAGCAGCGGGTAGTGCCATTGCAGCGGGTAGTAGGGATCATTGGGGATCGCTTGCGCGGTGCGGATGTAGTTAAGCCCTGCGGCGCGTACATCCGGCTGCGTCTGCAGTGATTTTAGCAGTCGGATGGTTTCGATCTTGTCGCGCTTGGTGCCATAGCCCCAGAGGCTTGCCTGCGCGCCCGGCTGGTGCCGAGACAGGGCCGCGAACGTGGCCTGGCGTTGATCCGAATTGCCAAGCCTTAGTAGCTGTGGGCGCTCCACCGCACCGGCTTTGATCGTCAGCCCCAGTGCTGCGAATCGATCCTGCTGCTGTTTGCTGCGGGCTGTTGCCAGCGACCTCCATTCTGGCCCCAGAGGCGTATCCTGCATCCTGATGATCAGTTCGCCCGCGATGAAATTATCGGCGCTAGAGAGAGTGTGGCGGCTGTTCGATCCGCTCAACGGGCTTTGTCCGACCGTGAGAATATAATTCGAGGCTCCGTTAATGGCTTCAACCAGGGCATGAAAATTACCCGAGTAGGGCGCTTGCACGGATTCAGATTCAGCCGTGGACTGCGAATCTGCGATCGGCATCGAGGGGTCGGTGGCCGGATACAGCCACAGATCCAGGTCTATCTCCGAGGGTTGCAGCGGGTTGAAATCGGCAATGCTGAGGGTGACGGTTTGCCCTTCAGCAAGAAAGACCTCGTAGGTATCCAGAGTGTCTCCGCTCAATTCAAAGCGCGATCCGCTTGCTCCTGAGCCTGTCACGCTGGCAAAGCCGCCGACGACCGCCGGATTGGGGATCGGCTGTGCCTCTGCAGGGGTATTGTTGGACGTGAAGGGGGCGTTGGGGTCATTGACATCGGTGTCGATGACCGAACCTGATGCTGCCTGTACGGTGCCGCTTATGCTGAACAGGGGGGTGACGATCACAACCACGGCATCGGTTGCAGTGGCGCCGCGGTTGTCGGTAACGGTCAGGGTAAAGGTCAGGGCTTCACTGCTGGAGAGGGTAGGAGCGATGAAACGGGCTGATGCCTGGTCAGCATCCGCCAGCGTTACGCCAATCCCCTCTGTTTGTGTCCAGGCATAGCGCACGATGCTGCCGTCAACATCAGCGCCACTGCCACTGAGGGTTACTGTGGTTTGCTCTGCAACCGTCTGTGCTGAGCCTGCCGCCGCGGTCGGATCGATGTTGGGGCTTAAAAGGCGCGTATCACCGCTATTCCCACCGCCGCCACATCCCGTCATGGCTAAGGCCAGGATGAGTGCCGCAAGACTGCGCTTGCGGTTGGCGATAAGGGTAAGCGACATGAGCTAGGGCTCCGGCTGTGCGTGTACTGGGGGGCTCGATTCCGGCGCAGAGGTTCGCTCGCGCAGAATGGAATCTGCTAGAACGCAGGCACTGCCAGTTTAACATTGTTGTGCTATTCGCGCGGTATCTGTGTCGTCCCGGTGCAGATCAATAACGACGGGAGAGGGTGCAGAAGTTCTGCTAGAAAACGCCCCGGCAGGCTCGCTACCGGCGGCGTTATTGGCGGGAGTTAGGCCTCGATATCGGAAATTTTCAGCGCTACACCGGTCTGATTCAGCAGCACATAGGCGATCTCACCAAAGGTTGCCGGGCCGGTTAGGTTGCCCGACTTTGTTCCTTCCAGTTCTCCGTAGAGAAAGTTCAGAACGCAGTTGCAGTAGAACGCAGCTTCACCATCCAGCTTAGCCACTTCGGTCTGCAACTCTTGCGCATAGTTGCCGACAGGTTTGGCGAGGTGATACTCAACACCGGGGAACAGCGGTGCATAGAAACTGGTTTGCCCCTCTTCCTGGCCCTGAAAACTGGCTGAAATCTGGGCACCGGCGTAGTCGGCGACCAGCGGCAGCCGGGTATCTATCGCATTCGCTTCCAGATAGGCCGCCAGATTCTGAGACGTGCCGTTAATCGATACGGAGCCCTGGGTAAAGCCAGCCTGTTCGACGGTGATGACATCGGCGGATAGATCCTGTTCAAAAATAGTGACCACGTCGACTTCGGCCACTTTGCCTGCTGGCAGCTCTATATGCATGCAGATCGCCACGTCATCACGAATCTCCAGCGTCTGGCCGTTGGCAACTTTGGGGCTGATCTTGCCGAGGTCGTTGAGGTGAATACCGGCAACCCAGCCGAATAGCGGATAATTGCCGAACCCCTCGTAGTCGGTGGCATTGATGCCGAAGGCCGCGTGTACGTCGCTCAACCCCGGAATAATCAGATAACCGAGGTCGCAGTTGTGCTGGTAAATAGTTGCCAACTGCGTGGCATCATAACTGGCGATACGGATCTGGGCGCCTGCCGGTGCTTCGGTTACGTGCAGCAGTGAGTCGGTGACCAGTCCGCCCTCTTCGCCCATAAAATAGGGGATGGTTCCGCCAATCCAGTTGCCCTTGGGCAGCTGGCTCAGGATTGGTTCCGGGCCTGAAATCCACAGGGATTTACCACTATTTATCAGTGCAATCGTCTGATCTAGCGTTTTCATAATGTCAGTCCTATTGATTCGGCTTTCAGAGTGCTTCGATATCTTTTTTGATATTGGGTGCCGTGCTGTTCTGCTCGAAAACGCCCCTTAATTCGGCGGCGCATTCGGCAATGGACTTGCCGGTTTTATGCCCCATCTGTACCTTCTTTACGGTCATCTTGACGGCTAGATGGCTAAAATTGGGGTTGGTCGAGCCTGTAATGATCTTTCCCCAGACGGGGTCAGACACCAGTGGAAGTTGAGCTGCCATGCGTTACTCCTTTAGGTAGGGCTTAAAAGTGATCGGTGGGTGTTGTGTTTTGTAATGTGATGAGCTGCTCGCTCAGTGATTGGCTCAGGCCCTCCATGGCTGCGGCGGACGCGCCGTCATGGTTTATACCCGCCATGGTATCCATGATGTGTCGGATAGAGCCGAACTCCTGCTCGCATGAGCTGACGACGCTGGCCATCATCTCGTTGACGACCGCAAAAGCGGAGCTGATCTCGCTCATCACCTCGCCGATGCCGTCGACCTCATCGGAGGACTGCTGCAACGCGGTGCGCGCCTTACTCATCAAGTTGCCGGTTTCATCGGAGGATCGATTCAGGTCTGCAATTTTTTGGGTGATCGAGTCGGTGGCGTCGCGGGTCTTCTTCGCCAGGCTGCGAACCTCATCCGCTACTACGGCAAAGCCACGCCCCTGTTCACCGGCGCGGGCCGCTTCGATGGCGGCGTTCAGTGCCAGCAGGTTGGTCTGATCCGAGATCTCTTCAATGACGCTGA
>SDWN01000642.1 GCA_004195305.1 Neptunomonas sp.
AGATGTGTATAAGAGACAGTCGCTATACCTTCCCCACCGAGCAGCAGTTCCGGAATAGGGCCCATGCAACCCAGGTGGCTGAACTGTTTCTGGACCAACTGCTGCGCAACGGCACCACCAGCGCGCTGGTGTTTGGGACGGTACACCCGGAATCGGTGGAGGCGCTGTTTGAGGCCGCGGAAACGCACAATCTACGCCTGATCAGCGGCAAGGTGATGATGGACCGGAATGCACCGGATGCATTGACCGACACCCCGACATCGAGCTATCACGACAGCAAAGCGCTGATTGAGCGCTGGCACGGTCGGGGGCGGCTGCTTTACGCCGTGACGCCGCGCTTTGCCCCCACCAGCAGCCCCGAGCAGCTGGCTCTGGCGGGCAAGCTGCTGCGCGAATACCCCGGACTCTATCTGCATACCCATCTGTCCGAGAACACCCAGGAGGTCGACTGGGTGAAAGCGCTGTTCCCCGAGCGCCGCGGTTATCTGGATGTCTACGACCACTATCAACTGCTTGGCGAGCGCTCGCTGTTCGCCCACGGCCTGCACTTGGAGGATGCTGAGTGCCAACGGCTGGCGGAAACCGGCTCGGCGGTCGCCTTCTGCCCCAGCGCCAACCTGTTTCTGGGCAGCGGCTTGTTCAACCTGGCGAAGATGGAGTCTTTCAACCTCAAGGTCGGCCTGGGCACCGATGTCGGCGCCGGTACCAGCTTTTCGATCCTGCAGACCCTCAACGACGCCTACAAGGTGCTGCAGCTACAACAGCAGCGCCTCAACCCGTTCAAATCCCTCTACCTGGCCACACTGGGAGGAGCCCGGGCGCTCAGCCTCGAGCACCAGATCGGCAGTTTCCGGGTGGGTAACGAAGCCGATTTTGTGGTGCTGGATTACCAGGCCACGCCGCTGCTGCACTACCGCATGGCCCAGGCAAAAACCCTCGCCGAGCGGCTGTTCGTATTGATGATGCTGGGCGATGATCGCTGCATTCAAGCGACCTTCATAATGGGCCAGCCGGTGCATCAGCGCGACGCAGCTGTAGGCGAGGATTAAAGCGTCATACCGAGACAGGCAGAGCGCGTTCGGCAAGCACCTGCAACAGGTCCCATTAGGCCTTATATTTTACGCGTTAAACATACAGCCCCCCAGCGTTCCATTGTGACCTGATCGTAATAGCCCGCTCAGGGGTCGCTTGCTGGCCCATTGCCGTCACTTAGGGTCTACGAAAGCCGTAACCTTCCCCCCAAGTTCGACAGCTAAAAACGTAAACTCAGCCCGATTACCTATGCTATGGGCGACTGCGGCGGTTTAACAGTACTCTTCATGAGCGGCCCCTTTGGGGCCAAACGCAGTAGCGCTGCCCGCGGACCAGGCTCACCGCTTTACTCTCCCGGCACTAACCCTGCTGCTTTTGTTGGGTATTCCAGAGCGAAGCATAGGCGCCGCCCTGCGTCAACAGCTGTTGATGGCTACCCTGCTCCAGCAGTTTGCCGCCGTCCAGCACCAGAATCTTATCAGCATCGACGATGGTTGAGAGTCGGTGGGCAATCACCAGGCTGGTGTGGTCGCGCGACAGCTGGTTGATCGCCCCGAGGATCGCCTGCTCGGAGTGCGAATCCAGCGATGAGGTGGCTTCGTCAAACACCAGAATAGGTGCCCCCTTGAGGATGGTACGGGCGATCGCCACCCGCTGCCGCTCCCCGCCGGAGAGCTTCAGTCCGCGCTCGCCGACCTGGGTGTTCTCGCCGTCGGGAAGTTGGGCGATAAAGTCCTGCAGGTGCGCCATGCGGATCGCATCATGGACCTGCTCATCGCTGGCCTCGGGACGACCGTAGCGGACATTCTCAAACAGCGTATCGTTAAACAGCACTGTATCCTGGGGCACGATGCCAACGACCTTGCGCAGCGACGCCAGGCTGCACTGGCTGATATCCTGGCCATCGATCAGCACCCGCCCGGCATTGCAGTCATAGAAGCGAAACAGCAGTTTCACCAGGGTCGATTTACCCGCACCGCTGGCCCCGACCACCGCCACGGTCTGGCCCGGTTCGATGCTGAAGCTGAGCCCGCGGATAATCTCGCGATCCGGGCGATAGCCAAATTCGACCTGTTCGAAGCGCACCTCGCCAGCCTTAAGCACCAGTTCGCGAGCGCTCTCCACCTCGGCCACCGCAGGCTTGACCCGGAGCAGG
Organism: Neptunomonas sp.; assembly: GCA_004195305.1. Taxonomy (GTDB): domain Bacteria; phylum Pseudomonadota; class Gammaproteobacteria; order Pseudomonadales; family Balneatricaceae; genus Motiliproteus. The sequence goes on from SDWN01000642.1 coordinate 2,189, forward strand.
CTGAACATATGTTCGATATTGGCCATCGAGCCCTTGATCTCGCGGTAGACAAAGCCGAGAAAGTTGAGCGGCATAAACAGCTGCATCATAAAGGCGTTGATCAGTACAAAGTCACCGATGCTCATCGTCTCGGCACGCACCTGCTCAGCGGCCAGCCACATCATCCCGGTCATCGACACGGCGATGATCAGTGCCTGACCGCCGTTGAGGGCAAACAGCGACAGTCGATTCTTGCGCCGTGCTTGCTCCCAGTTACCCAGCTCGACGTCGTAACGCTCGGCCTCGAAGCGCTCATTACCAAAATACTTGACCGTCTCAAAATTCAGCAGACTGTCCACAGCGCGGGTACTGCTGGCCGAATCTGCCAGATTGGCCTGACGCACATATTTAGTCCGCCATTCGGTGGCAACGATCGAATAGGCCACATAGAGCGCGATCGAGAGCAGCGGAATCAAGCCAAAAGCGGTCCCGTAGTTGATGAACAACAGTCCCACGACCATCAGGATCTCGATCAGGGTCGGGCCAATATTGAACACAAAAAAACGCAGCAGAAAGCCGATCCCGGTGGTGCCACGCTCGATATCTCGCGACAGCCCGCCGGTACGCCGGTTGAGATGAAAGTCCAGATCCAGACTGTGCAGATGCTCGAACACCTGCAACCCGATCCGGCGCATCGCCCGCTCGGTCACCCGGCCAAACACCGTGTCGCGCAGCTCGCCGAACAGCACGTTGGCAAAGCGCGCCATACCGAACGCCAGCACCAGACCCAGTGGCGCCAGCAACAGCCCCTGGGCGCTGCTCTGGTCCAGCGCATCGACGATATGTTTGAGGATAAAGGGCCCGACTACGCTGGCACCCTTGGCCAGAATCAGACATAAAAACGCAATTGCAATGCGCGGCTTATAGTCCAGCAGATAGGGTAGAATGCGCTTTAGCAATTGCCAATTGATTCGACCGCTGTCGTGCTCAGAGAGAGTGCCGTGACGCATAGTAAACACTACCCGGAAGGTTAAAATCTGAGTATAACAGTAGGACAAGCGAGACAACCTGCCTGAACACCATTAGCCTGCATTAGCATACCGCACCCACCCCTCTAACGTGCAACCGGGGCCTAGGAGGCTGATTACAGTTACCCATCACCAACGCTGTTTGCTATCCTCTGTGCAGATATTCACGCGAGGCGGGTTGCTTCTTTGGAGCATTGAAACAATGCAGAAAAACTGAACATGTCAAAAATAACTATCGCACCAAGTCAGCTTCGGGTTGGCATGTTCATTCAGTTGGACATGTCATGGATCCGGCATGAGTTTTTGAGCAATGATTTTAAAATAAAAGATGAGCAACAATTGGCCGAAGTGCTTCGCTTAGGCCTGAAGACTATTAACTACGACCCATCCCGTAGCGACATCGAGCCTGAACCCTTACCGCTGAATACCCCCGCGCCTCAGCCGAAGCCCTCCATCGAAGCGCTGCAGGCACAGCAGCGACAAGAGCAGCAGCTGGAGCAGAAAAGAGCTCGGATCCTAAAACTAAAAGAGCGCAGGATGGATCTGGGCCGGTGCGAAAAAGCGTATACGAACGCTGTCGGTTCTGTGCGTAACGTTATGAGCAACTTGATGTCGCAACCCGCGGTCGCGGTAGAGGCGGCGCAAGAGATGGTCGGCAGCATGGTCGATCGGCTAATGGCAGATGAAGACGCGACCCTGCAGCTGGTCAGCATCAAGGGCAAGGACGAAAGTAGCTACTTCCACTCCATCAATGTATTTATCCTGTCACTGATGCTGGGAAAACATCTCGGCCTGGATGACGAGCAGATGCGTCATCTGGGGATAGGTGCGTTGCTTCATGACCTGGGGTACGGCGAAATACCCAGCAAGATACTGCGCTCCACTCAACCACTGAGCAAGCCAGAGCTACAGCTCTACCAGATGCACCCCCGGTATGGCGTAAAGATGGCGCACAGGATAGGCACGCTACCCGCAGCAGCCATTGATATTATCGGGCAGCACCATGAGATGAACGATGGCAGTGGCTACCCACAAAAGCTCAAGGGCCCTCAAATAAGCCAACTTGCGCAGATCGTAGCCATCGTCAATAGCTACGACAATCTCTGTAACAGTATGAATTCCGCAAAATCCTTCAGCCCCTTCGAGGCGATGTCTTATATGTATGCCAAGCAGAAGGGGCGGTTTGATCAGAAGACACTGTCGCTCTTCATCACCCACATGGGGGTCTATCCGCCAGGCACGGTGATTAAGCTGGAGGATGGCCGTATCGCCACGGTGATTTCCACCAATGCCAAGGCTTTGCTAAGGCCCAATGTGATGATCTACGACCCCGGCGTCCCAGCGACTGAGGCCGCCATCATAAATCTGGTCGAAGAGCCGTTGAAAATCACCGAGAGCATCCGCCGTTCGGCAGTTCCCAGCGAAGTACTGGAGTACTTAAACCTGGGTGGCAACCTTAACTATTTCATCGACCCGGCAAAGAAACAGCGTTGATCGTACAGCCTGCTAAGGCTGTAGCGACCTATTGATCGCGAGCACAGGTCACGCTGCCCCGCGCGGGCGGTTGGGATTGGGCTGACTGCACCCCGGTCCCTTGCACAAACAGCCCACTGGTCAGCCCCCTAGCTTGCTTGAAACATCACAAAGCCAGACGGGGATACCGCAGCCAGGGGGCGCCGCAGCCGGCCGAGCATAAAGTCAAAGACCTGCTGGCCCAGCTGCCCGCGCTGCATGCACTGCTGAAACGAATGGCCACAGTTATCCAGAATCTGAAACTCATAGCGGGTGCCGTAGCCGTGCTCGCGGGCCGCCGCCTGCATCTCTTGTACCCAGCGCCAGCCGCGCTCTAGCCGGTGCGCGCCCTGCTGCGCATCGATCCCCACAGAGGTTTTCAGGCGTCGGTCACGCTGCGTATCCAGCGCGCCAACAAATACCGCCATCGGCACCTCAAACAGCTCAGAGGATAGACCCAGCGATCCAGAGAAACCCACGGGCGCGTGTATCCCCCGCGGAAAAGCGCGCCTCGGGTCGGGAAAGGTATACCAGCCAGGCGCGCCCATAGACACGGAGTGCACCCGCTCGGGGTGAAACATGGCATACCGGTGGACAAACTGGCCACCGCCCGAATAACCAAACAGTGACAGATGCTCGGTACGCGCCCCGGTCAATTCACCTACCTGGTCGACAACCGCATCCAAGGCCTCGTCGGGCCGACTACAGAGCCCTGCCTGGCGCAGCCCCAGACGCTGATAGGCGGGAAACCGGGTAGTACTAAAAATCGGGGCGATAACGACCACGCCATAACGTTCCGCCAGTGGCGCGAACAGGCGCACCTGAGCGCTGGCATTGCGTGAAACACCGTGCACGGCCACCATCACCGGGGCGCCTTCCCCTCCGGCGCTGGGGACATAGAGGTAATAATCCAGCTGCAGCGGATTGCGGGACCGATGCCGGGTGATCTTTCCCGCCAAGTGTAGCTGCTTGTTGTAAGCCTGGTTTGCCGGGGAACGGTGGTCACTCGGTTGGGTCCGGCCCAACCTCGATTGATCAAAAATACCCAGCGGACTCAGCTCTGCCTTAGCCATATTCATGCGACCACCCTCAACTCATTACTGAATAACTGCCTAGTGGGACCGGGACGCGACAACAACACAACAGGATCGCCCTGCTCGATGATGCCGCCGTTACCCAAATGCCATAGCCCATCCATCTTTCGAATCCGCTCAGCGCGGTGACTAGCCAACAACAGAGTACCCTTAAACCCGGCCAGGATTCGGTCGAGCAGCGCCATTGAACTGGCATCGAGATTGGCATCGACTTCGTCCAATAACAAAACTTTAGGATCTCCGAGTAGCGCCCGTGCCAGAATAATTCGCTGCCGTTGCCCCAGCGACAGATTCACTCCCCCTTCGCTAAGCCGGGTTTGCATCCCCCGGGGCAGTTCCGCCACGAGCTCCGCGACCCCGCAGAGCGCACACACACGCGCGACCTCGGCATCGGGTGCATCCCGCCAGCGATAGCGGACGTTGTATTCAATGGTACCGCGCAGCAGCGGCAGGTCTGGACTCACCAGCGCAATCTGGCGCCGTATCGATGCCAGACTGGCGCCCTCCAGGTCATTACCATCGATCAGCACCTCTCCGCTATCGGGCCGAAGCTGGCGTGCGATCAAACTGAACAAGGTTGATTTACCCGCCCCGTTAGCACCGACGATAGCCACCCGGCTACCGCCTTGAATCTCACCCTGCAGCGCCTCAAAGGCCCCGCTCAGGCGGATCGCGTTCAAGCGCACTGCACCCCGCCTGACAGGGAGTGGTTTGGCCTGGGGTTGATCGCAGATCGATCCGGGAATGGCCAGGAAGGAGCGGATCTTCTGGCGCGAAACCTGATAGCCAGACCAGTACTCATGGATCCGCCCCAGATCCCTGAGTGCCGGGGTTAACATCCCCAGCACCGACAGCGCCGCGACCAGACTGCCGGCGCTGGCTCGCCCTTGAGATACCTCCAGGGCACCTAACACCAGCACCCCGGCAACGGCAAGCCCGTTGGTCGCTTCGGTGATCGCACGCAGCCAACCGACCTGTGTCGCCCGATCAATCATCGCGCCGCTCAGCCGACGCCCCTGCTGTGCCAAACGGCGGCGCTCCCGGGGCTCCTGGCCGCATACTTGAACCACCGGCATAACGGCTATTTTTTCACTGATATTAGCCGCCAGCAGTGCCCGGCAGCGACGTGTTTCTACGACGGCGGCTTGCATCTTGCGCCCGCTAATTAACGCGGCCATCGCGCCCATACCGAGTAGCAACGCCACCAGTGCCGCTAAGGGGGTATTGATCCAAGCTAACGCGGCCAGGGTAATCAGGGTGGTCAACGCCGCCACAATAAGGCGCGCTACCCCCAAACTGACCCACTGCCGCAACGCGGTCAGGTCACCAATAAATCGCAGCAGATGGCCGCCGCGACTGCGTTGTTGCAGGGTACGCGGAGCAAGCTCGGTCAGGTGCTTGAACAATAACTTGCGTACCTGCAGCGCATAATCCTGGCCCAGCTTTTCCGCGTCGATGCGCTCGCGCATACGCAGTCCGGCGGCGCTTAACGCCAGGGTGATAAAGCCTGTGACTATCAGCGCGACCTCCCAGGAAAGTTGCAGCGATTGCTCCGTTAACCAGCCGTCGAACACCGTACGGACCAACAGCGCGGTGCCAATCGTGACCAGGGCCTGAACAACACTGTTGCCGACCAGCAGTAGCAGCAGATGCCGCCGCCGACCGGCAAAGATGGTTGGAATACGCATCGCTCTCAGCTCCCTCTCGTCTGGCCGCACTCTGCTATTAGACCTAAACCCATGATTAGACCTAAACCCACGATGAGGAGACGGCATAGCTTAGCGACGCGGGCTGCGCCGGGATCACCTCAACCCGATCAGCCTCTGCCAGATGTTCCGCCAGCCAGCTGGCACGTGTCAGCGCCGTGGTCGCGACCACGGGCACGTCCAACACCTGCGCCGCTTCACGGCTCGCCAGGGGCGACGAGGTCAGGACCCCGCTGACAGCCGAGGTTTGCAACCCCAGCTGCGCCAGATGTTCGACCCCCGCCTTGGCACCCAGTGCATCGCTGGCGGCAAACAAGAGATGATCCACACCTGCGGCAAACAGCGGGGACGCCAACAAGGCCGCCGTTTCTGTCTGGTACAGGCCATCGGC
>SDWN01000879.1 GCA_004195305.1 Neptunomonas sp.
GATCTATGCATCGATGGAGATGTGCAGCTGGATGCGGCCATTGTGGCGGAGATCGCCGAGCGCAAGGTCGATCAGTCCGAAACCAAAGGCAAGGCCAACGTACTGGTGTTCCCTAACCTGGAAGCGGGCAATATCGCCTATAAGGTGGCTGAGCGGATCGGCAAGGCCGACGCCATCGGCCCGATTCTGCAGGGGCTGGCCAAACCAGCCAACGACCTGTCCCGTGGCTGCAGTGCCAATGATGTAGTGAATGTGATCGCCATCACCGTGGTGCAATCGCAGACACTCTGAGCGATAGTGAAGGAACCGCTGGCCGTACATAGCCGGCCAGCAGATTTCAACAGTAATCAGATAGTGGTAAGACAATGATGATCGCTGGATTGGAATGGCCATTGTTGCTGGTCTGCCTGCTGGTTGTGTTTTTCGCCGCCCTGGTACGCGGTTACTCCGGATTCGGGTTTTCGGCGCTGAGTATCGCCAGCCTGTCGATCCTGATTCCGCCAGCGCAGATTGTACCGGTTATTTTGTTAGTTGAGATCTGCGCTGGAATCGGCTTATTGCCATCAATCTGGCGTCATATCGATTGGCGCCAACTGCGCTGGATCGGTGCCGGTGCCGTGATCGCCACGCCGCTGGGGCTGGCCCTACTGGCGGGGTTGTCGAGTCAGTCGATGCGAGTTCTGATCTCGCTGCTTATTCTGAGCGCCGCCGCACTGATCTGGATGGGGCTGCAGCTTCGTAGCGGGCATAAAGCCGGCACCATCTTCAGTGCGGGGTTGGTGTCGGGGCTGATGAACGGTGCGGCGGGTGTCGGCGGTTTGCCGCTGGTGGTGTTCTTTCTGTCCAAGGCCGAGGGGGCCGTCACGGCGCGCGCTACCCTGATCGCGTTCCTGATCACGCTGGATATCTACACCTGCACTCTGGCTGCAGGGGAGGGGATGATCACCTGGGAGGTGGTGGAGCTGGCCACCGCCTTTATGATTCCAGTTAGTCTGGGAACCTTTCTGGGTAACCGCCATTTTCTGCGCAGCCCGCCCGAATCGTTTCGTCGTATCGCGTTGGCGATGCTGATGTTGATCTCCGGCGGCGGTTTGATGCGATCATTGACCCGCCTTTGATCCGTCGTCGCCTGGGTACGCTGATAAGCGTGTCATGTGCTCCATATCGGCCAGAACAGTCAACCTGATGCATGCGCTGGGTAATCCGATGTCGCATCTGGCGGTGATCTAGATAGTTGGTTGCGACACCGTGAAAACGCTGAATCCAGCCCTTAAGGCGCTGGTGATAGTTGTTTGCTCCTTGGATGTGGAGTGCAATCTCTTTCACCAGCACCAGCACCAGCACTAGCGTTCAAGTGACTCCGAGGCTACTTTCAGCCGTGTTAGTCGCGTTTTTGCCGCTCAGTCTAAGACAAATGCTGAGGCCTGACGTTTCAGCTGGCCAACGGCCCCCTGCAGCTGCCCGCACATGCTAACGGTCTCTTCCGCGCCACGGTCCGTTTCATCAGATTGTTGCTGGACAGTGACGATGCTGCGATTCATCTCCTGCGCAACCGCACTCTGTTCTTCGGCCGCGGTAGCGATCTGAGCATTGAGATCGTTGATCGCACGAATCGCATCGGTGATGCTCACCAGAGCCGTGGTCGCACGTTTGGAGAGGGCGACGCCCTGGTCGGTTTTGTCCTGGCTTTGCTTCATCGTATCGACCACGTTCAGGGTATTGCTCTGCAGATTTGCAATGAGACTGTTGATCTCCCCCGTGGCATTCTGAGTGCGTTGGGCCAGGGAGCGGACTTCATCGGCCACCACGGCGAACCCCCGTCCCTGTTCTCCTGCGCGAGCGGCCTCAATGGCAGCATTGAGGGCTAAGAGGTTAGTTTGCTCCGCGATCGTTCGGATCGTTTCGAGAATCCCACCGATCGCTTGGGAGCCCGTCTCCAGAGCGCTGATCAAGTCTGTGGAGCTTTTCATATCTGCGGCAAGTTCGTGAATGATGTTGACGGTTGAATCCACCACCTCTCGGCCCTTCTCCGTCTCAGCCAGGGCCTGACGGGCGGATTCAGCGGCATGCTGGGTATTGCTGGCCACCTCTTGTACGGTGCCGGTCATTTGATCCATCCCCGTGGCCACTAGCGTGGTCTCATCACGCTGAGCCTGCATGCTCTGCCGGGTCTGGGCGGCAATCGCAGAAACTTGAAGAGAGGCCGCTTCGGCCCGGCCGCTGCCCTCCTTGACTTCACCCAACAGGGAGGATAGTTTTTCCCGCATTCGATTGAAATCATGCCCCAGTTGGGCGATCTCATTCTGACCGTTGATTTGCACCTGCAGGGTCAGATCACCCTCAGCCATGGCGGCCACCGAGTGACTCATCGTTTCGAGCGGCCGGATCACCTTACGATTAAGCAGCAGATACACGACCAACACCACCAGCAAACCGGCAATCAATGCCGTACTTATGCTGGAGATGAGTGCCAGGCGCAGGCTGGCCTGGATCAGATCCGTATCGAAGGCGATCTCGATCTGTCCGACGGACTTCCCCTCGGCGAGGATTTCGGCTTTGTAACTCAGCGAGCCTTCTGCCCCTTTCGCCACAGAGTCAAAAAAGGCTTGGCCCTCAGCATCGAATATTTTGATCTGATCAACGTTGTCTTCGGCGCGCACATCCTCTTCCAAACGGTGCAGCAGGTCCGTTTCGTAATTGGCGATGTAATAACTGGCGATATTGCTGAGACTGCGGAGCTTGGAGGTGGCGGCATTATCCATCGCGCTGATTAGGCTGCGTTCCGTATTTTTATACAATACGAAGCCAGCGATACTCATACAGGCCAGCGTCACCATCAGGACCGAGATTCCCAGCTGCAGTGCCAGACGCTGTTTCATCTGTTTTGACGCTATCACGATACACACCTCTTCTCTTCTCTTCTATTAGTTCAGGCGGAATATAATTCCCCCAGCCCGATAAGGCGGGATCGTCGGGCTAGGGAATATGGTACTGGTGATTGATTACTCAGGGGGCAGCAGGTCGAGCGAACCTAGCTGACCACGCCAGTTAGAGGATGCTGCATATCGTTTTGCTGCGCTGACTAACGCATGACCCTGGTTTTTTTGATCGTAGACCAGGCCAACGCTGACCCCCACCGAAAAGCCCTCAATCTGCACCAGGTTCAGATCCTGAAAATTGGGTTTGGCGCCAAATCCAATCGCGAATTTACCCGCTGGGGATTTTATGAAATTCACCACTTGGTGGTCTTTTTTGAATACCTTTTTAAACTTGGCCTGGGCGAATTCAGGCTTATTGGCCTTCAGCACAGAAAATAGCGCCTCCCCGGATTCCCGACCGGCCAGAAAGATCGGAGCATCAGGGCCTCCGACCGTTTTCCAATTCGTAATGGCACCGGTGAAGATCTTCTCAATCTGGCCAATGTTGAGCTGTTTCACGCCCACACCAGAGCCCACCACAAAGGCAATTGGGATACGGGCGAGGAAGATCTCCTCTTTTTTCATACCGCGCTCTTTGGCGTTCAGCGGTCTACCAGTACGGCCAAAGACGAAATCGCGGGAAGCCTTGATACCACCGGCGTGTTTGGCCGAGCGTGGTGGAACTTCGAAACTATACCCTTGGACGGCAGGCTCTTTAGCAAGCCCTTTGGCAAATAGCCCCACCACCTTAGTGGAAGGTCCTGCTCCGATGATCTTTTGCTCTTCGACCGCCTGTACTGCCGAGACTGAACTCAAAAGCCCTGCTAGTAGTAGTACATTCAACGACTTGAATGTTTTCATTTAAGCATTCCTTGTGTCCTTTAATCCGTGGATGTCAGTGACTATTTACAAGTCAATTAGCGGTTAATTTTCATAATTACATAATGGTCAAATCTTGGCTACGGCTATTGTCCCCTCAGGACGACAGACACCTAGGAGCTTGATTCTGGTCACTAAAGCCTCTGTTTTTTTAGCGTTTTCCAGAGCCATTATCGTTAGTGCGGGTTTCTATCCGAAACCGCTCTTTGCCCACTGCCTCAGCGTCCACTTCGTTTACCTGCTTAGATTGTGGTTCGCTCGACGGACCGTAGACCGCAGGCCGATCATTGGTGGTGACTTCCGGGCCCTGACTGACAAAACAGGGCGGGCTGCCGTTTCATGGCGCGGCAGTCCAATCTTCTGGCTCCAGAGTTGCCGCGCCTCTGGTCCTAAACCCTGTGCTTGTTACGGTTTTAAATGGTTTTAAAACAACAAACACGTGGAGACCTGAGTATGGCATTGCAACGTTACGGCTATATCGTCAAGGCGGCCGACCTGGAAGTGATCAAGCACCAAGCGCATATCAAGAGTGAGCAGTTCCAGATGATGGTGGCGGGTGTTGGCTCGGTTGATGAGGCGATTCTGGCGGCGCAGGAGATGCTGACCCGCGAGGTGCAGTTGATCGAACTCTGCGGCGGCTTCAGCGGCGCAGATGAAGATAAGATTCGTGACGCAATCAACGATCGGGTTCCGCTTGGTCGGGTCCAGTACAGCGATGAAGAGCGTGACCGTCTGACCCGCGAGCTGGCTTGATCGATGGGCTTGACAGCGTGGGTCAAGCGGATCGCTCTGCGGTAGTTGTTAGCCGATATGTTGCTGCACTTCAGTTGATGTAAACCGCCGCACCGTTGATTGTGTGACGGCCTGTTCCGGCAATGTTGATTGCCGGTTTGATTGCCGGTTTGATTGCCGAAAATAATGGAGATAGGCGATGTCCAGTGCATTTAAAATCATATCCTCCGACAGTAAAGGTGGCGGTATCAAAGCGGTGGCGAACGGTACGACCCAGTCACTAAAATTGCTTAGCCATCTGGCCCCCCGGGTTCAATGTATTACCAATCCGGTGGCGATGGATTTCTCTGCGGATATTCTGCTGGCCGTGGGGGCTCAGTCTTCGATGACTTTGGGGGGGGAGGAGATCGCAGAGTTTGTGGCCAGTGCCAGTAGCCTTTCGATCAATACCGGCACTCTGGATAGCATCCGCCGTGCGGCGATTTGCACCGCTATCGATGTCGCGACGGACTATCATAAACCCTGGGTGCTGGATCCTGTCTCAGTGCATGCCTCGTCCACCCGGCGCAGTTTTACGCTGGGGCTGTTGGAGAAGCGACCGGCGGTGATTCGCGGCAACTATGCCGAGATCCACGCGCTGGCGAATGACGACTCCCCCAATGCCCCGCAGCGTCTGGCACGGCAGACCGGTGCCGTCGTGGTGCAGTCGGGTGAAACTGACCTGATTACCGATGGCCAGCGGACCCTGCTGATGACCAATGGGGCGCTGCTGCAGACCCGAGTTGCCGCGATGGGATGCGCCTCTTCAGCGTTGATTGGCGGCTTCCTGGCGGTGACGGATAATGCTTTCGACGCCGCTGTACATGCGATACTGGCGATAGGTGTCGCAGCGGAGGAGGCGGTAAAGCTGGGCAGCGGTCCGGGCAGTTTTAAAATGCATCTGCTCGATTGTCTTTATCGCCTCGATGAGGAGACCCTGGTACGCAGGGGACGTGTGGTTCAGTGTGAAGAGATGGTGGCGGTCTAGGCTGCCGTTATATCCAGGCACCCATTATGCAGCCCGGGAGCAAGGGTTCGGTGTACTCGGGCAGTGGCGGGATCCGCAAGCGGCTGTCGCTACCAGCAGCGACTCTGGACTAACTTATCCCCATCAACATGGCCTTGTTCTCGGCCGTATGTGTTTTCAGGTGTTGCCTCACCTTGTTTCCCCGGGCGAGCTTTTTCTGTTCCGGGTGAACGGCGATCCAGAAGGTCCGCACCACCATCTCGATGAAGTAGGGCTTCGTCACTAGCCGCTTATCGCTATAATACCTCAAGATTATCTTAATCATCCTTCCCTGCTGCACTCAGACCGGTTCATAGCCGCGATAGCGTCCGCAAAGACACACTGGACTTATTCGCAGGTTCCTTAGCTACGACGCTTGATTTCGGCGGGCTCCGAGTTCAGGAGAGGACTCCCATGACCCTCACTTCACAATTAAGAAACAGACCGGTAGGGGCAGAAATACCCCTCGAGTCCTGGCCCCGGCCGTTATTTGGCTGGTGGGGTCATGGTTTCGGTCGCCTGCTTCAGATACTGCATCAGTTCGATGGGCAGCGGAAACACCACGGTATTGCTGTTCTCCCCGGCGATTTCGGTCAGGGTTTGCAGGTAGCGTAACTGCAGGGCCTGTGGCTGCTGCGATAGTATTTTCGCCGCCTGGCTGAGTTTTTCTGCGGCTTCCTGCTCCCCCAGAGCATGAATCACCTTGGCCCGCCGCTCTCGCTCCGCTTCCGCCTGTTTGGCGATGGCTCGGATCATGGACTCGTTGAGATCGACGTGCTTGATCTCAACGTTGCTCACCTTGATACCCCAGCTGTCGGTCTGCTTGTCGAGGATGCTCTGGATTGCATTGTTGAGTGTGTCGCGGGAGCTGAGCATATCGTCCAGTTCGTACTGGCCCAGCACCGAGCGCAGGGTTGTCTGGGCAAGCTGGCTGGTGGCTTCGTGAAAGTTTTCGACATTGATGATCGCCGGTTGGGCGTCGATCACCCGGTAATAGACCACGGCGTTGACCTTTACCGAGACGTTGTCCTTGGAGATGACATCCTGGGTCGGCACATCCATCACCACGGTGCGGATATCGACGCGAACCATCTGCTGGATCAGGGGCACGACGATGATCAGTCCCGGTCCCTTGACCCGGTAGAAACGGCCGAGCAGAAAGATCACGCCGCGTTCGTACTCACGGAGGATGCGGAACATGCTGATCAGCAGCAATAGCACCAGCACCACCAGGGCGATGGTAAAGTAGTAGGTGATCATGAGGATTCTCCCTTATGTACCTCGAGTATCAGGCCGTCGATCGCGGTGATGGTGACGGTTTCACTGCGTCTAATGGCTTCTGTGCTGTGAGCGTTCCAGGTCTCGCCATGGATCACCACCTTGCCCGTCCCTTCAAAGGCCTCCAGCGACTTCGCCTGCTGCCCCAGCAGAGTCGATACGCCACTGACCACCGCACTTTTTCGGGCTTTGAGCGCCATGGCCAGCGCAAAAACCGCCAACAGCACGGTGACCAGGGTAAAGGCTGCGATCATCGGCAGGGCGATCTGGTAGGCCGGCAGTTTGGTGTCCATCAGCATCACCGAACCGATGGCGAAGGCCACTGCGCCACCCAGACCGAAAATGCCAAAACTGGGAGAGAGGGCTTCGACGATCATCAGGCCGATGCCGAGGGCGATCAACGCCAACCCCGTGTAGCTGATGGGCAGTAATTGGAGGGCATAGAGGGCGACCAACAGGCTGATGCCGCCGACGATACCCGGTAGCCCCACACCAGGGTTGTAGAACTCCAGCAGTAGTCCGTAGATGCCCAGCAGCATCAGGATATAGGCTACGTTTGGGTTGGTGATGATCAGCAGGAACTGGTTGCGCCAATCGGGTTCGATCGGGCGCAGCCTCAGGTTTCGGGTTTGCAGGCGGTAATCCCGGTTTTGTACGCTCAGCACACGCCCGTCGAGTTGTGCAAGCAGATCATCCCTATCTACCGCCACCAGGTCGATCACCCCCGCCTTGAGGGCTTGGTCGGCATTGAGGCTGGCAGCCTCGCGAACCGCTTTTTCCGCCCAATCGGCATTGCGCCCATGGAGTTCGGCCAATCCGCGAATATAGGCCACGGCGTCGTTCAGGATCTTGCGACGCAGGGTGGTGGCGTTGTCATCCACCGGGGCGGGTTGGCCCTTGTCGTCATCGGGGCGAGGTGAGGGCATGCGGGGCAGGTTGGGAGCGCCGATCTGCACCGGGGTCGCCGCACCCAGGTTGGTGGCCGGGGCCATCGCCGCCACATGGCTGGCATAGAGAATATAGGT